>MWBI01000125.1 GCA_002068945.1 Candidatus Omnitrophica bacterium ADurb.Bin314 | reverse complement strand
CCCGGGGCGTCAGGCCGCAAAAATTGACGATCGTGGTGGCCTTGGCGGGCGCGCCGTAGCCGCAGACGGATTTTCCTTCCTTTTTGATCCCATCCAGCATGCCGTTCAGTTCGGACCTGAACCCGAGAACGCGTTCCGCAAACTCCCCGTAGACGCGGTCCTCGCAGCAGCCTTTTTGTTTCTCGTCCGCGAGGTACCGTCCGACAACCCCCGCACGCGTGCGGGGGCCGCTTTTTTTCTGGATGAAAACCCTGAGGGAACCGCCGTGGGTGTCGACCGGCTTGATGTCGAAAATTTCCATCCCGAAGCGGGTCGTGAAAAGATCGAGGGCCGTCACCCCGATATAGCAGACATGCTCGTGATAGACCATGTCGAAATACATTTTCTCGAGCATCGTCACGAGGTACGCGAACTCGATGACGAAGAACCCGTCATCCGCAAGTAACTCCCGGACGTTCTGGAGCACCGAACGGATATCGTCGATGTGAGCGAAGACATTGTTCGCGCTGATCGCGTCGGCCTTCCCGTATCGGGCGATGATCTCCGCGACCGCTTCTTCGCCAAAATAACGGTTGAGGGTCGTAACGCCGCGGGCGTTCGCGTCGGCCGCGAGATTCTTTGCGGGCTCCACGCCGACGCCGCGCAGGCCTTCTTTTTCATACGAGGAAACGAGCAGCCCGTCGTTGCTCCCGATATCGACGGCGAGGGCCCCCGGCTTCTGGCCGATCCGCTCCCGGACGTCCCGCGCGTATTCCGCGAAATGCGTCCGGAACGTCTGTGTCGTCGAACTCACGTAGAGATATTCGTCGAACATGAGATTCGCGGGAACCGAATGGGTCAACTGCACCAAATGACATTCCGGACACTTGACCAGGGCGAGCGGGCAGCGGAACTCGGGCTTTCGGGCGTTTTCGATCCCGGGCAGATTATTCGCGAGCGGCTGCGCACCGAGGTCCAGGAACGCGGTCCCGAGGGGCGTTTCGCAGTAGCGGCAGGTTTTTCGTTTGTATTCGTCGTAGTTCATTCGTCAGTTCCTGACGCGGGAACCTTCTCCGTTCAACCGGAACGGAAAGTCTCCCGGGGTTGTGTTTCAGGCGGCGGGCGGCGGATAGATCCCCGTGATGCGGCCGTGGCGAATGACGATATGACCGCCCGAAAGAACATCGATCTTCCCCTGAACGACACGGTCGATCACGTCCGCGACAAAATCCGCGCCCTGTTGCCGCTCGGCGTCTTCTTTCCCGAAAAGATCCAGGCGCATCCGGGTGTTCATGCCCCCCGGACAAACCGTAACACATTTAAGAGCCGTTCCGTCATTCTCCTTCGCGATCGCCTGCGAAAGAGCGAGCACTCCGAATTTGGAAGCGGAGTAGGGGAAAAGGCGCGGAACTGCGCGTGTTCCCGCCATGGAAGAAACGTTAATAATAAGAGGCTGTCCGCTGGTCCTCATAAACGGAATCGCATACTTGCACATCAGGAACGCCGAGACGAGGTTCTGCCGGAGATGCTTCTCGAGCTCGTGGACGGGGGTATCTTCGACCCGGACCAGGCGGCCGCAATAACCCGCGTTGTTCACGAGGATATCGATCCGTTTATGCGTCTTGTGGATCTTCTGAAGGACGGACGGAACGCTCCGTTGGGAAGTGATATCACACCGGATCAGTTGGAACGCCGGGGACGGCAGACCGGACCGGGCCTCATCCCAGTGTTTCCTGGTCCGGCTGATCCCATAGACCGTGTCCCCCTCATTGATGAATCTTTTCGCCAGCTCAAAGCCCAACCCGCGACTGGCTCCGGTGATTACAACGATACGGCTCATGGGAATTCAGGCCTCCCGGAATCTTATCGGGTCTTCAGTTCTTTATTGAGATAGCCCTCGATCACGGAGATCGCGATCGTGTCTTCCTCGTACTTCCCCTCTTCCCGCATGCGCGTCGTGAGGGAGAGGAAAACGGAATCCTCGGTAAACTTCTGGGCGTGCGCGACCATCGGCGGCGTCTTCACGATATCGCCGGGCCGCACGTTCAGGATCTGCTTCCGGGAAGGGTCTCCGACGGGAAAGCAGTGAGTCTCATAGGCCCCGCTGATGAGGTACATGTACTGGATGTCTTTTTTATGGTAATGGTTCGCGCGGACCGAACCTTTCTTCGAGGTAATGTAGGCGACGTGACCAATATCGCCTTCAAAAAGGTTGTATATCTCGCCGCGGGCGTCAACGAACGCGGGGTCAATGTGCTTGATCGTTTCCAATTCCATTTCGATCTCCTTTTAGAATTCCTGGAACCAGGCAATGGTGCGTTTCAGCCCTTCCTCGAGACTATAACGCGGTTTATAACCGGTGACGGTGGAAACCTTCGTGATGTCCGGGCAGCGCCGTTTGGGATCGCTCTTCGAATAGACCGCGTGCGGCGGGTCGATCTTGACGACCTCGACCGGATACGGCATCGCCTTCTGCACATAGCGCGCGAGCTCCTCGATCGAAATCTCGGGCTCGGGATTGCCGATGTTGAAGGCCTCGCCGTTCGCGTCGCTGAAAAGGACGCGAAAAATCGATTCGACGCCGTCATTGATGTAGCAGAAAGACCGCGTGTTGCGCCCGTCACCGTGGATCGGAAGCGGTTCCTTCCGCAGCGCGTGCTCGATGAAGTTCGGAAGGACGCGGTAATCGTCGGGGCGGATGCCGGGGCCGTACACGTTGAACGGACGCACCATCTTGACCGGCGTTTCGTAGACGTTCCAGAACGCGCTGCACATCGTCTCGCCGAAACGCTTCGACTCATCGTAGCAGGCCCGCGGACCGATCACGGCCACGTTCCCCCGGTACTCCTCGGACGTCGGGACATGCCGGCTGTCGGGATCCCCGTAGACCTCGCTTGAGCTCGTGAAAAGAAAACTCTTCACTTTCTTTTCGCGTGCGAGTTCCAGCATGTTGCGGGTGCCGATCGTGCCGACGTCCATCGTCTCGACCGGATATTTCGTGTAATAGACCGGCGAAGCGATCCCCGCCGTATGACGCCAGAAGGTGATGTTCTCGTCCGAAATGATCTGCTGTTCGTAACCCGTGATGAAGTTATCGAGCAGGATCGCCCTGAGCTTCCTGTGACGGAGATGGTGCTGGTTCATGTGACGGAAAAGGAGGGTCATGTAATTCCCGAGGAAGCCCCCCGCGCCCGTCACGAGGAAGGCGCTGCCTTCGAAATACTTGTGATAAGGCTTCAGGTTCTTCGCAAGCTGCGCGATGTCTTCCTGGATCACCCTGGACTCATAAAGCCGTTTCCTTGAGCAGACAGCCGACATGGTCACCTCACCAAAGCGTTGGGATTTCCCGGTAAAGAGGAACGGAACCTGTCCCCGGGGCCGGAATAAAAGAGTTGAGATTATAGCCTAAATCGTGTAGAAGGACGAATAAAAATATGCTCATCTTTCAGCGGATCATCGGGTTCTTTCTCCGGAAAAAATGGCTCGGGTGGCTTCTGGTCTTCGCCCTCTTTTACGGGACCTGCATTTCCACGGTCTACCGCGGCGCCATCGGCCACAAGCAACGGACGGACCTCACGGTCTACGTCAAAGCAGCTGAAATGGTCCGCATCGGGAATCCCGGCCACATATACGGGATCGAAACCGACCGGCACTGGCATTATGTCTATTCCCCGTTCCTTGCCGTCACACTCGCCCCTGTCTCCCACCTCCCTTTCGTGATCCTCGTGATCGCAAACTATCTTCTGGCGCTCGCGTGCCTTTTCGCGACGCTGTTCCTGTCCAGGACATTCACGTCCGAAGGTCCGGAGGCCACCTGGAAGATCGTTTTTGCCGCCATCCTCTGCCTCCCGGTCATCCTCAACACGCTTACCCGGGGACAACTCGGCACCGTGATGCTCTTTTTCCAGGCCATTGTCCTTTTTTGTTACATGAGGAACCTCAAGGTCCTGGCGGGGGTCCTGCTGGCGCTCGCGGTCAGCCTCAAGACGAGCCCGCTCGCGGCCCTCCTCTTTTTTTTCCTGTTCCAAAAGGAATGGAAGGTCCTCCTCGCGGCGGCCGCGGGATTCGCGGTCTTTCTTATCCTCTACCCTTCGCTCAGCATCGGGTTCCGGACGAACTGGAACCTCCTTATGATCTGGAAAGGGCTCATGGCGGAGGGATCTTCGATCCAGGCGTACAAGAACTATCTCTGGCCCGAACTGTTCACGCCGTTCGCGGGCGACAACCAGTCGTTTTACGCCGTTCTCATCCGCCTCGTCTGGCGGAGCGACTCCGATTTTATCGCGCATCCCTCAAACTGGGTCCGCTGGATCTCGATGGCGGCCGGGGCCGTCGCGATGGCGCTGATTTTCCTGAAAAGATCCCGGCCGGATCGCCGCGCGGTTTCTCCGGAAAAGCTCATGGCGGAATTCTCCCTTTATCCGGCATGGATGCTCGTGTTTTCGCCGGTCACCCAGATCCACCATTACACGTCGCTTTATTTCCTCTTCCTGGCGGCTCTTTTCCTGAGCGGAAAAGAAAATCCCCGTTCCCGATTCTTGACGGTGGGTCGCGCCTTTTCGGCGGTCCTTTTCTTGTTGGGTCTTATCATCGATCCGCTCGCGTATCTCGGCCTTCCCATGTGGGGAACCCTGGCGCTGGGCGGGATCGTCCTCTTTTGCCTGGACGGGAAACAGGATGGGCGTGCCGGGCGGGCGCAATCCCCCGGTCCATAAATAACCGGGCGGCAGCTTCGCGACCCTTATCCTTCAGGATTTCATGCGGATCGCGGGACAACGCCGCTTCCTCTTCACAGCAAACCCAATTGAAGCTTCGCCGCCTCGGACATGCGGGATGGGTCCCAGGACGGATCCCATACGATCCGAAGGGTGACTTTTTTGATTCCGGAAACGGAACTGACGCGCCGTTCGACATCCTTTTTGATGATGTCCGCCATCGGGCACAGGGCGCTCGTGAAGGTCATTTCGATGACGGCTTCCCGGCCTCCCCCCTCGGGAAGGCCATTCACCCTGACGGAATAAACAAGCCCGAGCTCCACGATGTTAACCGGAATCTCGTAATCGAAGCAGAGCCGGAGCTCGTCCCAGATATTTTCTTCTACGGTCTTTCCATTTTCCATAACACCCATCCAGATAACGATCTGGCGCCCGGAACGGTTCCCGATCTTATTCCGTCGAGACCTGCTTTCCCGTCGGAGCGATCGCTTCCATCATCGTATGCCAGGCCAGCGACGCGCATTTGACGCGCAACGGGAATTCGCAGACACCGGCAAAAACGGCCAACTTCCCGAGTTTTTCCGCGTTCACCGGCATGCCGGGTTCACGGGAAAGCATGGCCCGGACCTCCGCGAAAAGGCCTTCCGCCTCCGCGCGCGTTTTCCCTTTCAGGGCCGCCGTCATCATGGACCCCGATGCCTTCGAGATCGCGCAACCCGCCCCTTCGAAACTGATATCCTCGATCCGGTCGCCGTTCATCTTGAGATAAACGTGGAGATGGTCCCCGCAAAGGGGGTTGAACCCCTCCGCCCTGGACGTGGCATCCCGGATTTCCCGGAAGTTCATCGGGTTCTTGTTGTGGTCCATAATCATCTGCTGGTAGAGGTCCCGGAGATCGGGGTTCATTTGAATACCTCCACAACTTCTCTCAAAGCGTCCGACAGACGGTCGATCTCTTCCCGCGTGTTGTAAAAGGCCAGCGAGACGCGTGTCGTCGCGGATACTCCGAACCGCTGCATGAGCGGCATCGCGCAGTGATGGCCCGCGCGGATCGCAATGCCCGCGCGGTCGAGAATCGTTCCGATATCATGGGCGTGGGCCTCGCCGAGCGTGAAAGAGAGCACGGCGGCCTTGCGCTTCGCCGTTCCGATCAACCGGAGTCCCGGGATCGCGAGAAGCTTTTTGGTCCCGTACGCGAGGAGCTCCTTTTCATACGCGGCGATCCACTCCAGCCCGATCCCCCGGAGATAATCCACGGCGACGCCGAGCCCGATCGCGCCGGCGATATGCGGCGTCCCCGCCTCGAACTTGTAGGGAATCTTGTTGTAGGTGGTCGCTTCAAAGGTCACGGAACGGATCATATCCCCGCCGCCCTGGTACGGCGGCATCTGGTCGAGCAGTTCCGCCTTCCCGTACAGTACGCCGATCCCCGTCGGCGCGAATAATTTGTGTCCGGAGAGCACGTAGAAATCGGCGTCCAGGTCGCGGACATTCACGGCCTCGTGCGCCACGGCCTGCGCCCCGTCGATCAGGACCTTCGCGCCCTTCTCATGGGCAAGACGGATGATCTCCTCCACCGGGTTGAGGGTGCCGAGCGCGTTCGAAACATGGACCACCGAAACAAATTTCACCTTGTCCGTCAGGAGCTTCCGGAACTCTTCCATAATCAGCTCGCCGGCATCATCCACGGGCGCGACCTTGAGCTTGATCCCCTTCTCCTCGCGAAGTATCTGCCACGGCACGATGTTTGAGTGGTGCTCCATGTGCGTAATCAGCACCTCATCCCCTTTCCCGAGAAAGGCGCGGCCCCAGGTCTGCGCGACGAGGTTGATCGCCTCCGTGGCCCCGCGCACGAACACGATTTCTTTTTCGGACGCGGCACCGAGAAATTCCTTCACCTTGAGCCGGGCGTTCTCATAGCGCCGGGTGGCCCGCTCGCTCAGGCAAAAGATCCCGCGGTGGATATTGGCGTTCTCCCTGGAGTAGAACTGTTTGATCGTTTCGATCACGATCTTCGGCTTTTGGGTCGTCGCGGCGTTATCGAGATAGATCAGGGGTTTTCCGTAGACTCGTTCATGCAGCACCGGAAAATCCTCCCGGACCTTCGCCACATCCAGACCGTTCATGCTTCCGCCTCCATTTCACCGAGTTTTTCATCCGTCCGGACTCCGGCAAGCTCCCGCAGGCTTTCGAGCGGGATCGCATCCGTCACCTCGTTCGCGAAACCCGCGGCAAGGATACGCCTCGCTTCTTTTTCGCCGATCCCGCGGGACCTCAGGTAAAAGACCGGATCCTCTTCCAGTTGACCGACCGCCGCGCCGTGGGCGCATTTAACGTCGTCCGCCAGGATCTCAAGCTGTGGCCGCGCGTCGGCTTTCGCCGTCTCCGACAGGAGCAGGTTTTTGCTGGACTGATGGGCGTCCGTTTTCTGCGCGCCCCGCCGCACGAGCACCTTACCGGTGAAGACGCCGCGCGCCGCGCCGGCCAGGATGCTTTTGAAAAGCTGATCACTTTTGCACCCCGGGCTCGCATGGTCGATCCCGGTCACATGATCGAGAACCTGGCGGTCGGCCCCGAGGGAAAGACCCAAGACCCTCGCCGCGGCTCCCGCGCCACCGAATTTCACCGACAGCGTGTGCCGCGCAATCTTTCCGCCAATGGCCAGCGACACGGAGAGAAGATCGCTTCCTTCCTCCTGGAGCGCTTTCATCGCGGCCGTGTGGCAGGAGGCGCGGCTCTCACTCTGGATCTTGTAATATTGCACGGCGGCGCCTTTCGCGAGGGTCGCGCCCGTGAACGTGTTTGAAAAATACATCTTTCCTTCCGCCCCCCGGAAATCCTCTACCAGGGCCACGCGAGCGTCCGTTCCGGCCGCGAGCAGGATCTTCGGCTGGCAAAGCGCCCCATGGGCATCCGACCAATGGATCACGTAAAAAGGACAATCCGGCGCCGCGCCATCCGGAACATCAATGAAAACACCGTCCATGCCAAGCCCGAAGTTGAGGGATTGCAGAGAATCCATTTCGTCGGTGAACAACCGCGTGATGGCGCGACGGAATCCTTCGTCGTTTCCCGCCTCCGGGAGCGGGATCACACGGACACCGGCCGGAATACCGGAGATATGCGGCTGGAACTGTCCGTTGATGAAAAAAAGAAAGTTCGCCTTGAGGGAGGGTTTGAGGAACCGCACACCCCCGGACACGAACCGGGACGTCATGGGTTCCACGATGAACCGGGCACCCGTAACGGCGCTCAGATCCGTGTACCGCCACGCCTCGTCCCCGCGCTTCGGAAATCCCTTGTCAAGAAACGAGCGCATGGCCTCATCGCGCATCACGCGGAACCAGTCCGGTTCCTTCAGGCGCTGCGGCGACAGTTTCTCGTAAGCGTCAACGTAGGGTTGTAATTCCGGAGTGTCGTTCATGGATTCCGTTTCTCCCGTTCAGGGTTCTTTGACCCAGGCGTACCCTTTCTCCTCGAGATGAAGAGCGAGCTCCTTCTCCCCCGAAAGGACCACTTTCCCCTCCATCAGGACATGAACCCGATCCGGCGTGATGTAGTCGAGCAGGCGCTGGTAATGCGTCACGAGGAGAATCGCCCGTTCGGGACTCCTCATCCGGTTGACGCCGCCCGCGACCACCCGCAGGGCATCGATGTCCAGCCCCGAATCCGTTTCATCCAGCACCGCCAGCTTCGGTTCGAGAACGGCCATCTGAAGGATCTCGTTGCGTTTCTTTTCGCCTCCGGAAAAACCCTCGTTGACGGGCCGCGCGAGAAAACTCTCGTTCATCTCGACGATCTTCATCTTTTCCCTGAGAACCGTCAGAAAATCCACGGCGTCCAGCTCCTCAAGTCCCCGGGATCGCCTGACCTCGTTCAGGGCGGAACGGAGAAAATACGTGTTGTTCACGCCGGGAATATCGATCGGATACTGGAACGCGAGAAAAACGCCGGCGCGCGCCCGGTCTTCAATAGACATCGCCAGAAGGTCCTTTCCCTCGTAAGTGACCGAACCCCCGGTGACCCGGCAAGAGGGATGCCCGGCAAGCACTCGCGTGAGAGTGCTTTTCCCGGACCCGTTCGGCCCCATGATCGCGTGAACCTCGCCCGCGTTCACGGTGAGGTCGATCCCTTTGAGGATCTCTTTGCCGTCGATGCTCACATGCAAATCATTGATCTCTAACATGATCTCTCCTTGAATCTTGACCAAACGCGAAGGACTCAAAAAACCGGGAGCGGCTCTTCGCCCTCAGCCGCTCCGCTATTCACCCGACACTGCCTTCCAGGGTCACGCCGAGCAACCGTGACGCCTCCACCGCGAACTCCATCGGAAGGTTCTTGAAGACCTCTTTGCAGAAACCGTTCACGATCATCGACACCGCGTTGTCCGCCGACATGCCGCGCTGTCGGCAGTAAAAGAGCTGATCCTCATCGATCCTGGAGGTTGTGGCCTCATGCTCGACACGGGACGAACGGTTCTCGACCTCGATATACGGGAAGGTGTTTGCGCCGCACCGGTCCCCGATCAGAAGCGAATCGCACTGCGTGTAGTTCCGCGCGTTCACCGCATTCGGCAGCATCTTCACAAGCCCGCGATAGGTGGCCTTCCCGAACCGCGCCGAAATCCCCTTCGAGATAATGGTGCTTTTCGTGCCCTTCCCGAGGTGGATCATCCTGGTGCCCGTGTCCGCCTGCTGGTGATTGTTGACAACCGCGACCGAATAGAACTCTCCGACCGAATCGTCGCCCTTCAGGATGCAGCCCGGATACTTCCACGTGATCGCCGAACCCGTTTCCACCTGCGTCCAGGAAATCCTGGAACGCTGTCCCCGACAGAGACCGCGTTTCGTCACAAAATTATAGATACCGCCGCGCCCTTCACGGTCACCCGCGTACCAGTTCTGGACCGTCGAATACTTGATCGAGGCCCGGTCATGCGCCACGAGTTCCACGACGGCCGCGTGCAGCTGGTTCTTGTCACGGATCGGAGCGGTGCAGCCTTCGAGGTAGCTGACGCAGGCGTCATCGTCGGCCACAATCAACGTCCGTTCGAACTGCCCAATCTCGGCCGCGTTGATCCGGAAATACGTCGAAAGTTCCATCGGGCACCGGACCCCCTTCGGGATGTAACAGAAGGAACCGTCCGAGAACACCGCCGAGTTCAGGGCCGCGAAATAGTTGTCGGTCACGGGGACAACGCTTCCCAGATATTTCTCGATAAGCTCGGGATGGGCGCGCACCGCTTCGGAGAACGGGCAAAAGATCACGCCGTATTCCTTCAGCTTCTCCTTGAACGTCGTCGCGACCGAAACGCTGTCGAAGACCGCGTCGACGGCGACGCCCGCGAGACGTTTCTGTTCCTCGAGCGGGATACCAAGTTTTTTGTAGGTCTCGAGAATCTCCCTGTCGACGTCCTCGAGGCTTTTCGGGCCGTCCTTTTTCGAACGCGGCGCGGAATAATAGATGATGTCCTGATAGTCGATCGGCGGATACTTGAGGCTCGCCCACGCCGGCTCTTTCATCTTCTTCCATCCGGCGAACGCCTTGAGACGCCACCGCAACATGAATTCCGGTTCGTCTTTTTTCTTCGAAATGAAGCGGATGATGTCTTCGTTGAGCCCGCGCGGCGCGGCGTCGGCGTCGACCGGCGTCACGAATCCGTACGGGTATTCCTTATCGAGAAAAGAACCCGCGTCCGTCATAAACCGCGTCTCTTTCCGCCGCCACGGGGAACCCCGTCCGCAGCCCCCATCATGTCCTCCGCGATCTGTTCGAGCGTGATCTTTTCATAAAGACCGTCCAGGGTTTCCTTGGTCTTGTACCAGATAGGCTTGAGCTTGCAGATGGAAAAATGCCGGCACACGATGCTGTCGCGCCGCTTCAGATCGCAGAACGTCTCGAATGTGCTTCCTTCCAGCGCTTCCACAATCTCCCGCAAAGTGATAACGGACGGCTGGCGGGTCAGCGTCCATCCCCCTTTATTCCCCTGCTGGGAGGCGGTGATTCCCGCCTTGCGGAGCCCCTGCAGGATCTTTTCCGTAAAAGGGACCGAGAAGCCCTCGTGTTCGGCGATCTCCTTGGCCGTACTCGCGCCGGGCCATTCCTTCCTGGCCATGTGGGCGAGGCAGATAACACCGTATTCGGTTTTGGTGGTGTAACGCATGATGAGCTCTCCGGATGAGGGCGGAATTTTATCAAACCGGACTATTTTTGTCCAGATTAAACCCGAAAAAAACGCTCTCACTTTCCAAAGAGAGAGCGCAAGAAACCGCCAAATCCGCCGTCGGAAACCGGCCCGCCGGACTCTTGACTGATGGCCTTGAGGGTGACAAGAGTCCCGCAACCCCATGGCCACAGGAATGCAAATTCCAGGCTCCCCCCGGCTTTCAAAAGGTACATCGTCTGCTCATAACGGACACCGCCGTAAGGACGGGAATAGCGATTCGCATCACCTTCCGCGAAAACCCCCGCAGGCTTGATCGGCGGTCCAAAATGCCTGGTGAGCGTCTTTTCAAGTGTCTGCAAATCCCCTTTCGGGATCACGGCTTCAAAGTAGGTTTCGTTACTCGTCCGGACCTCCTGGAACTTGATCTTCTTTATTTCTCCGATGAGTCTTTGAAAGCTCATGATCTTTCCTCCGTGGTGGCGGGTTGGATCCCGGTTTTTCCGGAGGTGAACCGGATCGACCGTACGGCCGAGAGGAACCCCGGGTAATCGATGCTGAATGACGATTCAAGGTCCTTGAAGGTGACCGAATAGAGCCGGCCGTTATGCACAAGCAGGTAGTTCATGTACTTGAAATCCCCTTTGCCTTCCACCTGCTGCTTGAAGGAACCCGGCCTGATCTTGTAGATGCAGTAACGGGCCTTTTCGCCGTTAATCATCGTTTCGGCTTCCTGCCGGATATTGATCTCCTCGAACTTCGGACTGAACAGGTCTTCCCACTTGAGGTCCGAAACGGTCTTCGCGCCTTCGAGGTCCCGCTCGGTCACATGGAAGGTCGCGACGGTCCCCTCTTTCCAGAACGTCATGAGCACGCCTTCATACGCCGTTGGCTGCCGGAGCCAGCCTTTGGGCACCTCGATCGAGAACCCGTTCCCGGGAGATTCAAACTTTTCCGCCCCAACGGCTCCCGGCAGTATCAATGCCATCAGGGCCAGGAAAATCCAAAATCTCTTCATAGCGCTCCTGTCAGTCAATCTCATTTATTGAAACGATCCGGTCGAACAGCGACCCGATGTAGGAATTCCCGTTCAGTTCGAGATCCGAGACCACCACCTGGTTGATCCGGTTCTTTTCGTCTTTTTTGGGATCATAGGCCGTGCGCTCGGCCCACGTCGAATGAATCACATAATACTGTTTTCCGACGCGGCCGAGATAGATCATCTGATGTTGCGGCATCTTGATCAGGGTCAGTCCGGGCCGCGCCCCATTGAGCGTTTTTCTTTTTTCGGCGTCGAACTCGTTCGGCTCGAAAAACCCGAGCTGGATCCCGATGATCGCCTGCTGTTTGGAATCGCGCGGGAACGCGACCCCCATGCTCAGAAACACATCGTGCACGAATCCCGAGCAGTCGCGCCCGTTGTACTGTCCGCCCCACCCATAACGTTGTCCGAGAAGCTTGAAGGCCTGCCGGATAATGTTCGCCTGCGTGTAGGCGGGATAGGCTTGCCGGACGTCGCTTTTCCGGCTGACGTAGGCCTTGGCGACACCCGCGCTCCCGTCTTTCCTGCGATACGGCATCCAGACGGTGTAGGGAGCCGTGTCGCTTTTTGAGGAGACCATCGCCCGCGGAATGACTGTGCCCATGGAAGGCCGCTGGAGAAACACGGTCAGTGCGCTGTCCTTCCAGACCCTTGCGCTTTCTCCTGTCACGACCAGGAATTTGTCGGAACCGGCGTATTTTTTAAGTTCATCCCGCGACGGAAAAACAGCGATATCCTTCGCCCTGACCCACCCGCGGACATACGGCGCCTGGACATACAGCCACTGGCCGTCGCTGGAGCTGTGATAAATCCCGACCGGGGTCCAAAGCTTGATCCGCGTGAACTGGAGCTGATCGAACTCGACATCCCCTTTTTCCTCGAGCATCTTCACCATCGTGGGAATCGCGCGGACCGAGGTCGACCGGACGGCCGCGCCCCACTTCATCCTGATCTTCGCGGGAACCTTGTCGATCTGGACGAGCGGCTTGATCTGCCCGTCGAAAAAATCCTTCTGGATATACTTGTTATCGATCCCGAACAGCTTCCGGTTCCGGAGCGTCGTGAATTCAAGATTCAGCTGGTTCGTGATCTGCTTGCCGGGGCGCGTGAAATCAAGCTTGAAAATGTCCACGTTCTCCCTGACAAAACTGCGGATGTAATCATTGAATTGATCGAGCTGCCTGGGAGTCTTGATAACGGCCTCCGCGTTCGGAATCTTCCGGATCCAGAAATCGGGAGACTGCATCGCGCGCGTGGCGCTGGTCAGGATCATCGGCCCCTTGGGGAGAGGCGGAAGCTCCTCGGCGACAACATTAGTTGTCGTAAAGACAAACGCAAGCGTGAGGAAGAGAAATTTACGCATAGGATCCCTTTGAGTGTGGATTGTATTCTAGTCCAGTGTTCCCGGGTTGTCCCGATTAATTTCGGCTTCTTGTGCGGGGGACTTGACTTTCAACGATTGAAAGCGCCGGGCCGGGCATTCCCGGCCTCTTGCTGGCCTTCGCCGCCTCCATGCCCGCGACCTGACCGC
>MWBI01000124.1 GCA_002068945.1 Candidatus Omnitrophica bacterium ADurb.Bin314 | reverse complement strand
TTACAGAACCGAGCCCTTTGTGATGCCGGCCGATGTTTACGCGTCGGCGGATCTGGCGGGGCGAGGCGGATGGACCTGGTACACCGGTTCCGCGTCCTGGATGTATCAGCTGATCGTCAAATATCTGCTGGGGATCCGGCTGAAAGTAAACCGGCTTTATTTTGAACCGTGTCTTCCGTCAGAGTGGTCGTCCTGGAAGATCCATTACCGGTACCGGGAAACTTTTTTTCACATCACGTTTCTTCGTTCGGGGCCTTCGGATCGGGTCGCATCCGTCGTCGTGGATGGTGTCGAGCAGAAAGAAAAGACTATCCGGCTTGTCGATGACCGGATTGAGCATTCGGCGGAAGTAAAGATCGGATAACAACCCACAACTCCTGTCGTTTAATGAAAAGTGAACGGTTTTGCTTTTCCTTCCGAAATCGGTATAATTACCCCCCTGACGTTCTTTCATGGATGCCAGACATAATTTCCGCTCTTTTTTACGACAGGAGTTGTAGGTTGTAACCTTCCGATTCGTAAGAAGATGCATCAATAATGCGCCCGTCCCGCGGGATTGTCGCAAGCGTCAATTGAAATAATAATTAAGGTTACTTGCGCCTGTAGCTCAATTGGATAGAGCATCTGACTACGGATCAGAAGGTTACAGGTTCGACTCCTGTCAGGCGCGAATTAAAAAAGCCCCCTTGTTTAAATCAGGAGGGCTTTTTTAATTTAGGGCCGGAAACGACCCCGGAGATTCCGGAGCGAAGGGCTTCAGGCCCAAGCGGAGTGCCGGAGACATTGAGGCTCCGGCCCGTCAGTCGCGATTTTGTAACGTCAACGTTTTCAGTCGGTTACACGGTTGAGGCCGTTTTGTGTTTCTTCCCCAAATATTGCCGTGCTAAAATCCGGGATCACCCTCTCGCCGCCTCGGTCCACACGGCACTTCATATCTTTATCGATTTTTTAGATAGCACCGAGGGTGTTAGTGGGATGGTGGCATGAAAACCGGAAACGGCCACGGGTGTTTTTGCTCAGAGTATATACCCCAATCCCGGCCAGACAATGCCAGGCCGGGTTCCATTTCCACGGGTCCATCATTCAGGGAATACCGCTACCAGCGTCGGGATCGAACACAAAAAGCCCAGTTATAAGTTTGAAATCGGAGGCCGGCAAAGGGTAAAGGATTTGCCCCTTCCCGGGATGCATGCTAGTATTTTTGCCTTAAGGGAGAAAATCTTATGCCGATCCAGAAGCAGCTTTCCGTGTTCCTTCCGAACCGTCCGGGGGTTCTTGGACGGACCTGCGCCATCCTTTCCGGGGCGGGGGTCAATATCCTGGCGATGGCGGTCCATGACACTGTGGATAGCGGCGTGATCCGCTTGATCGTGGACCAGCCGACCAAGGCGATCCTTCTCCTGGAACAGGAAGAGTTCTATGTGACGGAGCAGGATGTTCTCGTGATCGAGCTTGAGAATAAAGCCGGCGCGCTGGCCAGGATCGCCCAGTCGCTTGCCGAGGCGGACATCAATATTTTTTACGCCTATTGCACCGCGACCTTGAGCCAGGAGGGCGGGTGCCTTGTCCTTCGCACCGACCAGCCCGAGCGCGCGCAGGAACTCCTTTCCAGATAAAGTCCGATGAAAATTCTTTCCTGGAACGTGAACGGCATTCGGGCCGTCCAGAAAAAAGGTTTTCTCGAGTGGCTCAGGCGGGAGAAGCCGGACATTCTCGGTGTCCAGGAGACGAAAGCGAAGCCCGAACAGCTCGACATCTTTCTCATGCACCCCGAGGGTTATCACACCTACTGGAATTCCGCGGTGCGGCCCGGTTACAGCGGCGTCGCTCTTTTTACGCGTGAGCGTCCGCTCAAGGTGACGAACGGGTTCGGGATCAAGCGATTCGATGACGAAGGCCGCGTGATTACGGCCGAATATCCGGAGTTCGCGTTCCTCACGGTTTATTTCCCCAACGGGAAAGCAAGCGACGAACGGCTTCGGTACAAGATGGATTTTTACGAAGAGACGCTTGAGTTCGTCCGCAAGCTCAAGAAAAAACAGCCCAACATTATCGTTTGCGGTGACTACAATACCGCGCATAAGCCAATCGATCTCGCGCGGCCGAAGGAGAATGAGGACGTTTCGGGATTCCTTCCGGTTGAACGGGCCTGGCTCGACAAATGGGTCGCGGACGGACAGATCGATGTTTTCCGGAAGTTTCATGAAGGACCCGGGCACTATTCGTGGTGGGACCTGAAATCAGGGGCGCGGGAGCGGAATGTCGGATGGCGGATCGATTATCACTTTGTGACTGAAACTCTTGTGCCCAAAGTAAAATCGGCGACGATCCTGAAGGATGTGGCGGGGTCGGATCATGCGCCGGTGGAGATACAATTAAAATAGGACACGAAGCCGCGCGCCGCGCACCACACGAAAGATTTTCCGTCCTGTGGCGTTTTGCGCCGTTGTGGCCTTGTGGCGGAGGCTATGAACTCGCTCATTAAATCTGTTTTAATCAACGCTTCGCTCGAAAAGGTCTGGGCTCTCATGGCCGATACGCGGCGCACGCCCGAATGGGTCGATGGCGTCCAGGAAAGCGAGCGGACGGGGGAGGTCTCGGAGGGTAAGGGGCTTTGCTGGCGGGAGCGTTCCCTTTTCAAGAACCAGAACATCGAAATGGAACATGAGTTTATCGAGTGGGAGCCGATGTCGCGTGCGCGCATCAAGACATCGCTTCCCATGAACGGATGGATGGACCGCACCCTGGAATTCTCCCGAACGCCGGACGGCGTCGAAGTGAAGATCAACGCAAAATGGGACCTCGGGATCGCGGGGATGCTGCTCGGCGAGCGGAAGGTTTTTGAGATCCTCGAGACGAGCTTCGAGCAGACACTTCTGAACTGGAAAGAAAGAGTCGAGAAAGCATAATCGCCACAAGCCGCATGTTACGTGAAAAGCTTTTCGTCTTGTGGCGTGTACCTCTGTGGCCGGAGATCAGGCCGCTTGCCCCGTAGCCTGCCGGGACAGGATTTCCGCCGTCAGACCTTCCAGAAGTTTCAGGAATTCAGCGTTCTTCGCCGCCCTGTAGAGTTCCGCGTTCAGGGCGATCAGCCGGTACAGAACCAGCGAGACGGGGGACTCCGGCAACACAACGAATGTCGGGTTCTCATAACCGTTCTTCATAATCACGAACGGATATTTCCTGGCGAATCGTTTGAAGCGCGGGGTTCCCTGAAGCAGGACTTCGATATCCGCAAGGGAAGGGTCCTCGTTTTTGATCTCAAAACGTTCGATGCCATGCGCGAAAAGAAGGTCTTCGGGAAGGTCCCGGGAGGGGATGTTTTGCGCGAGAGCGAGAATATCGCCCTCGTCCAGGAGCCGTTTGAGAGCCCGGGCGCCCGCCTTATCCTCAAGAAGCCTTTTCATCGCGTCCGCTTCCGCCACCAGCATTGCCCGCGCATCCGCCTTCCCGACCTGTTCCATCCACGCGCGGACCTCGGCCAATTGAGACTCGCGCGCCGCTCTCATAAACGGCTCGATCGAAAAAGAGAGCGGTGGTGTGACGGGTACCCCTGCGGCTTGACGATGGGGTCTTGCCGGGGTGTTGGGTGCCGCGGCGGAGCTTTGCAGGGCGGCGGGCGACTCGCCTTGATAGACGGCGACCGCGCTCAGGATGTTTTTGGTGGCCGAAAGGACACCGAGACTGACCGGGAACCGCTCATCGACGATTTCAAGCCTGTTCCGGAGTTCGGAAAGGGTCTGACTGTCCGCGTTGCTTCGTGCCTGATCCTGAACCTTGTTTAAAGCGGGACCTTGCCGAAGGTCTTCCGCCATTCTTTTTTCATAAAGTTCCTCGTTCACTTTGCCGTCCCCCAGTTCCGGCGCGATCGTGATGAAGGAAACGCCGGCCTCCCGCAGCTTGCGGGAAAGACCATCCGTGTGAAAACCTCCGGTGACGACGGCGACCGTTCCCTGAAAGCGCGGACCTTCGAGAATCTTTTTCGCGAAAAACGAATCCCTTTCTTTAACGGTGGCATAGAAATCAAGGGCCCGATCCAGTTCTTTCGCGAGCCCGGCGGCCGCGAATTCCTCTTTGGCTGCCGGGAGCTCTTTTTCGAACGCATCGAGAATGTCCGGCGTTGCCTGAAGCGACAGAACGCTTTGTCCCAGGTAGAACCTCCCGGTCCTGTCCCAAAGCGCCGACTCATCGTCGTTCACGGCAAGAGTTTCCATGATCCGCCGGGTCATGATCTCGAGTTCCCGCTGGAATTCGCTGATCGAAATCCTGTCCCGGAGTTCGGTCAGATGCCGTATCTTTTTGACCTCGGGATAGAGACCGGTCGTTTCTTCCGGAATCATCCCGCCGCGGATCAATTCTTCAAGCGTGTAAGGCGTGTTCTTGTATTTCCGGATCAGCTGATCGATCTCCGTTTTGAGTCGACTGCGATCGACCTGATTTTCGAGGGTGATGATCTCCCGGATCAGGGAGATCTGCGCCAGGTCTGAGAGGTCCGTCGCATGGGCGTCCGCGGTCTTGATGGCGGAGGCGAGATAGGTCGCGACGTCCCCGCGCTCCCGAAAGGCCGCCAGGGAATTTCCGAAAGTGAACAGGCCGGGGTTCCAGAGTGTCTTTTGCGAGTGCTTCAGCCGGTCGAAGTACGCCGCGATCTTTTCTTTAATAAGAGGGATCGCGCCCTGATGGTCGAGATAGATTTGCCGGTTCTTTTCATACGCGGCCTCTTCCTCGATCCCGGCCAGCGTGATCGGCCCGGGAGAAAGGACGGCGGCGTAAACAGGCCCCGAAATGAGATCCTCTTCAAGGAGTGACCGCGCCAGGAGCTGCTTGTCGCGCGAGGAGGGGATAGCCTGACTTGCGGAGAGCGCGGTGGTTGACCAGGCGCCTTCCAGCGCAACCCGATCAACATTGAACACCGCGCGAAGACGCTCAAGGATTGCCGCGATGTTCTCCTGGGCAACGGTGTGGGCATGGACATCCTGGATCTGGATGACCGTCCGTCCGGTGTTGCCTTTGAAGCGTTCCTTGATCTTTCCGATTTCTTCAGGAACCGAAAGGCAATCAACGCTGATCGTACCGGCTTGCGATGCCGTGGTTTGCTGAGAGAAGCTGTTGATCGAGCCGCCTGACAGGATCAAACAAGCGACGAGAATCGGGAGATGCTGTTTCATATCTGAGATATATAGCCCAGAAATTCATGAGAAGCAACCCGGAACATGATGCCCCCCGATAATCAAGCCTTTCAGGAGAAACCGGCTGACTAAAAAACCAGATGTCGCAAATTGTAAAAAATAGCAAAAAATAGTAATAGCCCTCGAATAAGCGCTAAAAAGAAAATAACAAAACAAAGATTGATAAAATCTTTTTTAACGCCTTGAAATTTGAAAGGTTTGTGTTACTTTCTAGGGGAGTTTTCTCTCATCCGGTTCAAAAAGGAAAAAAGCTGAGGCTATGTATTCTCTGAAGAAGCTTAACAGACTTCTGGCAGGTTTCGTTGTTGTCACTTTCTTCGCGACCAACACTCTGACTCCTTCCCCGCTCGCCCATGCCCGGGGTGTGGAAGCGCCTTCTTTTGTTTCCTCGTTCAAAATCCCCGACGCAGTCGGTCGAGTGCATGAGATCATTCCGGCCGCTCCGCAATCACCGGTCCTGATCCATATTCAGGAAGCTCACGCCAATTATGACGCCCAAAAGAATATCCGGGGTATTTTGCAGTATCTTTCCAGGGACTATGGCGTTGACCTGGTTCTCATGGAAGGGGCCGGATACAAGCTCGAACCGAAGCTGTTCCGTTTTTTTCCCGCCGACGCCAAATTGCAGCACGAGGCAAATCGCAAGTTGATGGAGGCCGGCGAACTTACCGGCGCGGAGGTCTTTTTGATGGATGCGCCCCGAGGGGCAGAAGGTTGGGGGGTTGAAGACGCTGCGGCGTATCGTGCGGACCGCGAAGCTTTCAAGGCCGTTTTTAAAGGCCGTGAGATCGGGAACGCTTTTCTCGACAAGGCTTATCTCCGGTGGCAGGGCCAGGCCGCATCGGTTTTGAATAAGGGCCTTCGGGAATTCCTCAGCCGTTATGTTTCCTACGAGACAGGGCAAAGTCCGCTCACCGATTGGCTGGAAACGTTGAAGAAGAAGGCGTTCTCCTCGCTGGATCTGGATCTTCTGGACGCGTCGGCACAGGTCGCCTGGCCGACCCTGGTCCGCTATTTCCGTTTGAAAAAGGCGGGCGCCGGGATCGACCTCGCCAAAAGCGAAATCGAGAAAAAGAAATTCTTTGCGGAAACCGGCCTTTCATCCTCCGTGGCGGGCGAGGTGGAGCGGGTTTTCGCCTCAGCGAAGACCGGATCCCTTCCGGTCTATGAAACCCGGTTTGTCTTTGAACGCATGATGGACGCTTTGCCGAACGATTTTTCTTTTGCCGTTTATCCGAACTTTCGCCTTCATATCCAGCAGTTGGTCCTCATGTCCGAGCTTCAGGGTGAGGCGCTGCAGCAAGAGATCCGGGAACTTTCGAAGCAAATCGTTGTCGCGACCACCGGGACCGAAAGCGAACGCGGGCACGTGGCGTTGCTGCGGGAATATCTGTTGCTCAAAAAACTTTTTCATCTGGAGCTTTCCCGGGAAGAATACCAGCAGGTGGTTTCGAGGAAAATCGTTCCGGAACATTTGGCGGCAGATGTATCGCCCGCCTTGCAAACCCTCTATCAAACAGCGCTGGAATTCTACGCCGGCGCGATTCGCCGCGAGGATTTCATGATGGAAAAGTCTCTCGCGCGAATGAAAGAACGCAAGCGGACCAGGGCCGTGCTTATTACCGGCGGTTTTCACACCGACGGACTTAAAGAGAGAATCACGCGTTCGGGCAATGCCTACATCGGGATCACGCCCCGTATCGGTGAGGTTCCGGCAGATTCCCGGAAGAACTATCTTGCCGCACTGCTCGGACAGGAATTGACAGGGAAGTCCCACATGGCTCCCGTAGTCCGAAGCGAAATACGGTTTTGGCAGGAAACGTCTCCCCGGACCTGGCACCGTGATTTTGCCGCGGCCGGCGAGCGTGTTGCCGGGATCGTCCGGCAGGTTTCCCCGGAAGGTGTCGCCGCCGTCCGCCGCAATTTTATCGCCGCCGCGGCTTCTTTTCGCTCCGGATCAAAAGAAGTGACAACCGCCGTGAATGCCGTTGGCGATCGTGTCGACCGGCTCAAGGCATCGCCGCCCGCGGCATTTCTCCAGGACTCGAAAACAAGGAGCGGTCCCGATGATGCCGATTCTTCCCATCGACGCTCCGAGGCGAGGGGAGATACGCCGGATGTTCGGGAGATCAGAACCTGGGGCGATGCGTTTGCGGTGATCCGGTGGATTCTGAAACAGGAGGATCTGAGCGCCCACCTGGATATGATCTTTCAGCTGAGTCTTCTTTTGAGAGAAAAGAAAAAAACGCTCCGCCTCAACCACTCGCGTGATTATGAACAGTATCCTGACGATCTTGTTGATCAGTCCGGGAACCTTGCCGCGCAGATTTTTGCTAAAACCCCGAAATCCCTGAGACGGCCTGTTAAAGAGCTTGTACTCTCATTACCCTACGGGGCGGCCGATACCTTCTTCGATCTCAGGAGCGTTCTGTGGGGAATTGCGGAGGATCTCGACGAGCGATTATTGCGTACCAAGTTTGCGGCGGAAATCCGCCAGACTCTTCACGGGGCTTCTTTCTCTTACGGGGTACTCTCCAAAGTTCAGGCCTATCTGGAATTTCTGAACACGGGCGACACTGGCGGGCTCCAGCGCGAACGGCTCTTTCTGGAGGAACGGGACCGGGAGCTTCGGGACGAGCTGGTTGCCATGACCGACGGCGGACGGAACAAGAACGAAATTTATTCTCAGATCAGACAATTGGAGCAGGCCCTGGTCGCACTTTTTGAAGGGACTTCCAGGCCTGACCTTTTTGAACGCTGGCTTCAGACCCAAACCGTAAAGGAGCTTCCCTCCCTGGAGAAAGCGCTACAGCTTGTTGTGGAGGCTTATGATCAATCCTCTTTTGAAAGGACAAGGAAAATCATTGCCGCGCGGCGGACAGTCACAGAAATCCTGGAAAGCGTGAATAACCCCCTGCTTATGCACAAGCTCTATGTGATCGACCGTTCCTTGGGGCAAATGTTGAGTTTGTCGCTCGGAACCTTTCTGAAAGAATGGGGGGAGACTGACGCCGATTTTCAGGATGCGCTGACGCTGATGGCGGAACTGACCGACGAGCTGTTTGACAGCGGATTCATCACAAGGTACGCGGCTCAGTGGTCCGATTTGTTAAATGATTCGGAGCTGAGTTATAGCCAACTTCTGGATGTGATCAATGTCATGCAAAAAGGGATCCAGAGGGAATTCTCCCGGTGGATTTCCCAATATCATCTGGCCGGAAAATTCCTTTACGGCGAAGACCATGAAAGGCACGAACGTGCCATTGCCCTGATCCGCAAGGAAAAATTCGCCTCGGTGGCTGCCATCGATCTTCTCGAACAACTCAAAAGCAGAACGCAGGTCCAGGTGAACCAGAATCCCGATAAACCGGTTAACCCCGAGGCGCACCGGAATTTTATCAGGCAAAAAGAACAGGATCCGTTCGGGGAGATCGCCCACATTGATGATTACCGGGATTCTCATTACGACTACCGGCAACACGAAAGAAAAACCTATGGCGGCAAAGGGACCTACCTGATGAGGATGAATTCCCTGGGACTTCCGGTTCCGAGCGCTTTTGTGATCCCCTCCTATGTCGGGCGGTATCGTTTTTACAAGCAATTTCCGGAGCAGTTCCAGACAGCCATCAAAAAACATCTCCGAAGACTCGAAGAAGAATGGTCTGGAAAGAAGGGGCACCCTGTCCGCTATGGCATGGCCCCGACCCCTCTGCTCAGGGAAGATGGCGAGCCTCTTTTTCTCGCGGTCCGTTCCGGGGCTGTCTTTATCATGCCGGGGATTTTTGAAACGGCCGTGGCGGTGGGATTCACTCCGGAGATTCTGGAGTATGTCCTGGAAACGAGAGGCGCTAAATCCGGTTACAGGGCCTTTCTCGGTTTTGTGGAATCAATGGCTACGAGTTTGGGCGTTCCGCATGACGAATTCGAGGCTTTGGCGAACCGATTCCTTGGCGATGGCAAAGTCCTGAAATGGGAAGATCTCCGGGAGTCGGATCTTTCTGAAATGGTGCGGGAAGCGTATGGGATCATGGAGCATTATGGCGTGAAAGAGGAGTTTGAGGCCCTGCATCAGGATGTACACAAACAGCTTTATTTTCTGATCGAGAAAATTTTTGAATCCTGGGGAAATTCCAAGGCAAGCCGCTACCGGAAAGAAAAAAACATTTCAGACGCATGGGCAACGCCCGTGATCGTGCAAGCCTATGTTTTTGGGGATCGGGATGAACATTCCGGCGCGGGGATTGCCACATCCCACGACCCTTATTCGGGTGATCCGGTTTTTGGCGGGGAATGGGTTCCTTTTTCACAGGGCATGAACCACATGCAGGGGCGTGTCCCGACACGGCCGATCGAGACCATGGATTCCCGCGTTTATGAGAGTTTAAAAGCCGGCACCAGTCTTTTGGCCGCATATTTTGGTGTTCCCCAAATGGTGGAGTTCACCGTTGAAAGCAGAAAGCCGTGGTTCCTCCAGACGGTCTATGATCAAAGGGTCGGGAACACGGAAAACTTTCCGCTTTTGGACCATGAAAAAATTTCCCGGACCCCGGAAGGACACGGCAACGTCGCCTACGGGAACGAGGGGGCCTTGCGGGGGATTGTTGCGCTGAAACCCTCCGAAGTGCTTCGGGGAGATTTGGTGGAACGCATGGCCCGGCAGGAAAAGGTGGAAGCCGTGATCCTTGTCAGTGCTTTCCCGACGCCCGAAGATTCTCCGGACCTTATCAATGCCAATCGCATACTCAGGGCCTTCGGAAAAAGGCTCATACTTTTAACTTCCCAGGGGGGGTTGACCTCGCATGCCGCGGTGGTAGCTAACTACGACAAAATCCCCACCGTAGTCAGCGTGCAGGGTCTTAACGTCCTCCGGGACGGAAGCGTGATGTTCGGGGGAAGAGCGTTGCGTGAAGGGGATCTTTTGACCGTGGATTTCGGTGCGGGAGACGTTTATGCCGGAAGCCTGCCGCTTATGTCCCGTGATCCGTTCGATTCCCGTTTCGGGGCTCGGGATGCCGCAAACTCCAACCTGCGTTCCGAATTTCGGGTTGGGATGAAGGATGAAAATCTTTCGAAAGAACCCGGCGTGTCTCTCGGCGAATTCCTCAAAAGCGGATTTTCATCCGGGAAGCTTGCGACGGGAAACGTCCGTTCCGGGATCCGGCGGGTGATGGTGCAGACGATCTCCGGCCACAAGCTTGTTCTCGTGATCGACGGTAAAGGCACGGTCGTCGCGAACCGGGACGATCTCTTCGAGAAGCTCGCGACGTTGCTTCCTGCCGGCGTCACGGTCACGGCCGATCCGCATGACGCGAGGAACATCCTGTTCGACGGGGCCAGGATCCGCTGGAACGATGCCGGTATGCTCGAAGACGTTCTGAATCAGCAGATGGGCGCGCGATCGGAAGGGCGTGACTTTGCCGGCCGGCGGTCCGTTCTCCGGTCCGTCAGGGAAAAAGCATCCCTTGCGTTGACGTTTGCCGCAGTGGGTCTTGTTGCCGGTGCTTTTCTGACAACAGCCCTTGTGGTCGCGGCTGGTCTTGCGATCAGTGGTTTTTTTGTTTCAAAAAGAACGGTCCCGGTCCGCAAATCCGAACCCAAGGTCACGAAGATTCCGAACGCCGCGCTTCCCGCGTTCGATACCCGGCCCTCTTTGGAAATAAGTCCGGGGTTGCCTTCGGGAGAGGTTTTGTGGTCTTTTTCCCGGAAGAATTTCGGCGAGGCTCAAGGCTCGATCGCTGCATTTCTTGAAAAGCAGGGGGTCACGCGCGAAGCCCTTCTGGGGACATTCGTGACTTTCAAGCCGAAAGCCCGGATCGCCTATACGATCATGATCGACGATAATCCCGCGAGACAGGGATTGTGGATGGTGGACAGCCTTTCACGCCAGTCCGGGGTCCGGGGGATCGAAGATCTGGAATGGCTGGAGATTTCAAAACAGGAGGAAACGGTTTCTGCGGTTCGGCGGTCTGAATTGAGGGATTGTCTGATCCTCGCTTCCGCCATGATCTTCTTCGTGAGCGTGTCCGCAATGATCCATCGCCTCGTGATACTCCCGCTTCGGTATCGCTACCAGCGACTTCCCGGGTACATCCTTTATCGTGAAGCGATCGGCAGACTGGACCCCGCGGAAGCGCAAGACAGCCAGGTCCTTTTGGCGCTTCGACATATTCTCGGGACGAGCTATTTGGCGCCTCGCGAGATCCGGGAAAAACATTACCGGGAACGCTACCGGGCCTGGACCCGCGCCCTGGCAGAAGCAACGGATGCTTCGACCATCAAACGCGTTTTGGAATTGCTGATTCTGGGAGATATTCGGGATCGGGTTGAGGGGCAGGTTGTTTATTTCACGGCAGAAGATTTGAAATATATCCCGCTCATGGAGGAAATCGTGAGGATTCTTGAGGCCGGTGACCGGAATCTCGG
>MWBI01000123.1 GCA_002068945.1 Candidatus Omnitrophica bacterium ADurb.Bin314 | reverse complement strand
GAAGAACGGCGATGACCTCGGCATCTTCGGTCCCGGTGATGGGATCGATCTCCGTGACGGTCAGTTCCCCGAATCTCAGGTCGACCCTGGAGACCTCCCCTTCAAACCAGTCCGCGTGGCAAAACGGGACCGTCGCAACGAAGAACAACGCGAAAAAGAGAGCCGCATTTTTCATGATGAATTCCGCCTTTCGGAGATTTTTCAGGAACGGGATAAGATAACGGAAAAACCGTCAACCGACAATCAGTAAATGGCTTTGTTTGGGAAGATTGTGCGCAAGAGTCCTCAGCACGTCGCCCCGCAGGAGATTGATGAGCGCGCTGCGTTTCGTGGCGCCGATCACGACTGTGTTCACGTCGAGTTCCTTCGCCGCGCGCGCGATCATTTTTCCGGGATTATCCCCTACCTGCCAGACGGGAACGGCCGTGATCCCGTGTTTTTCCATCGTCTCATGCGCCTTCGCGAGGAGGTCCATCGATTCGTACGAAGGTGCCATCTCGGTCGGCAGTTCCGGGGACGGCGGAACCTCTTCAACGTAGTTCAGATAAACCGAGTTCTCCCCCTTCGCCTTGACATGGAGTGCCGCTTCTTCAAGGACCGCGGCATTGAAGGAGCGCAACGCGATCAGGGCCGTGCTCTTGTAAAGCGAGGCGATCTCCCTGGCTTCCTGGACCGTCAGCACGTTGACGGTCGGCGCCAGTTCGGGCATGGGGGCAAGCGCCACCTTCTTCCCGAGATAACGGAGTATGAGTCCTCCGCAAAGAACCGCGAAAGCGAAAAACAGGGCGTTCTGTTTCTGGATCGCGATCGTGATCTCGATAACGGACAGGACCACCGTCGCAAAAACAAGCATGCCCCGTTCCCACCTCTTGAGCCGGATCGAAAAATTCGTGGCACAGGTTCCCAAATTCAACGCGATCGCGCCAACCACCCCGATCGCGTAAAGGGCCGCCAAATGCATCAGGTCCCTCTCGATCACCAGAACGATGACAGGCACCACCGTAGCCACAATAAGGGAAAACCACGGCATACCGTACCGGTTGAGCCTGAAAAAGATCGGCGGCAATTCACGGTCCTTGGCAAGCGTGAACTGAATACTGACAAGGGCGGAAATGGCCGTGTTCCCCGCGGAAAGCAGAAGAAATCCAAAAACGATCGAGACGATCTTGCCGAACCACGGTCCGATAAAATGATCTCCGAGAGCCCGTAGCATGTCCTCCGTGTGCCCGGTCAGGCCCGGGACAGCATTCATCGCGATCCCCAGCAGAAATGTGAGCAGCGAAACCTCAATGAGAACCGGCAGAATCGAGCGACGGGATGTTTTCGCAACGGGCTCAACCATCACCCCCGTCATATTCGCGATCGCCTCGACCCCCGAAATCGCCAAAATGATCCCCACGAAAACCGTCCAGTTATGTCCCAACCCTCCCGTCGGCATTTCCAGCTGGACGCGCCCCAGGTGAGGCACCGTAAAAATAAAAAGCACGATCGCCGTCAGGGAAGCCAGGACCGCGATCACTGCCGCAACGTTCCCCCCCTTGGAAGGCCCGACCCAATTAAGGCCGCCAATAACGAGGATCGTGACAACGGCGCAGAGTTCGGGATTTGCGACGTTGAAATAGTGGAACGCGTCAAGCACGCTCAACGCGGCGGTGACGACAAAATTCGCGAAGAGAAGCAGCGCGCCGATTACCGCGAGGGTCTGGGAACGATGCTTGACGGAGGAGTAAACACCTCCTCCGTCCGGAAAGATACGGCAGACAACAATGTAGCAAAACCCGACAAGGACCGTCAAAAGGGACATGAGGCCCAAAAAGAACCAGGAGGCATGCCCGGCCAGAGCGAACGCGATACCGATAACGTAGGCTTTGGAGGTTCCCCAGTCGCCATAGAGCATGGCGCCGGCCTGGTACCATTTAAGTTCGCGCGGCCGTTCGACGCGCTTGATGATAAGTGCCATAAAGGGCTCCTAATATAGCAGAAGAAAAAAGACAATCAATAGATGCCGTCTCCTCCCGCGAGCGCTTTCCTGCGCTTACGCTTAAAAGAAAGATTGGACTGGAGTTTTTCCGTCGTTGCGCTATCATAAGCCCCCGTTCGCCATGTAAATCCTTCAATAACCTTGTTTCAACCGCAAAAGATTGAACAACAATTACTAGCTTGAGTTCTGCGTTTCAGTTTCATCCCCGAAAGATCCTGGACGGGCCTGAAAGCGGGTTGCGAATTCCCGGGTAATGGCGGCAACACCGCAAATCCTGCAAAGCTTGAGTTATTAATTCAGCCGGAGACCTATGAGAAAACTTTTTACCCGACTTTCCATTCTGGGCGCGCTCTGCCTCGGGCAGACCGCCGCGTGGGCCAGTGAAGCGGACCTGAAGATTCCGGACCTCCATGAAGGGCGATTCAACCTGTTCGGCGGTCTCACGGGCTTTCAGATCCTCCTTTACGGCGCGATAGTGATCCTCGGAACGGTAGGACTTTCCCTCTATCTGTTCATGAGGGTCAAGGCCCTCCCCGCCCACAAATCGATGCTCGCCGTGGCGGAGACGATTTTCCAGACCTGCAAAACATACCTCAAGCAGCAGATCAAGTTCCTCACGATCCTGTTCGCGATCATCGCATGCACGATGGGTTATTATTTCGTCGGGCTCAAGCATGAGCCGATGACCACCCTGGGACTGATCCTTCTTTTTTCGATCGTTGGCATGGGAGGTTCCGCCCTGGTGGCGTACTACGGGATTCGCATCAACACCTACGCGAATGCCCGGACGGCCTTCGCCTCTTTGCGCGGGAAACCCTGGGATGTTGTCAACATCCCCATGTGTTCCGGGATGTCGGTCGGACTTTTCCTGATCTCCCTTGAACTCGTGATGATGGTGATTATCCTTCTTTTCGTGCCTCGCGATATCGTCGGATACTGCTTTTTGGGATTTGCCATCGGCGAATCGCTCGGCGCGAGCGCGCTGCGCATCGCGGGAGGCATCTTCACCAAGATCGCCGATATCGGTTCCGACCTTATGAAGATCGTCTTCAAGGTCAAGGAGGACGATCCCCGGAACCCGGGCGTCATTGCCGACTGCACGGGCGACAACGCCGGCGACTCGGTCGGTCCGACCGCCGACGGTTTCGAGACCTACGGCGTCACGGGCGTCGCGCTCATCTCCTTCATCACGCTCGCGATCAAGGACCCCTCGCTTCAGGCGAAGCTCATCGTCTGGATCTTTGCGATGCGGTTCCTGATGGATTTCATGTCGGGGGCCTCTTACTTCATCAACCAGTTCATCTCCGAGCGCAAGTACAAGGGCCTCAAGGAATTCAACTTCGAGGAACCCCTGACGCGTCTGATCCAGATCGCGTCGACGCTTTGCATCACTACCTCGTTCGGGATGTCGTACCTTCTGGTCGGCGATCTCCCCGATCCGACGCTGTGGTGGAAGCTCGCTTCGATCATTACGTGCGGAACCCTGGCGGCCTACCTCATTCCGGAATTCACCAAGGCGTTCACCTCCTCCCACTCCAGGCACGTTCAGGAGATCGTGACGGCGTCGCGGGAAGGCGGGGCCTCGCTCACGATTCTCTCGGGGCTCGTAGCGGGTTACTTTTCGGCGTTCTGGAAAGGCATTCTCATCGCGGGCCTGATGTTCGTGGCCTACCTGATCTCGGGAATGGGGCTCCAGAACATCATGCCGCACGCATCGGTCTTTGCGTTCGGTCTTGTGGCCTACGGTTTCCTCTGCATGGGTCCCGTAAATATCGCGGTGGACTCGTACGGACCGGTCACGGACAACGCTCAATCGATCTTCGAGCTGGCCCAGACCGGATCGATCCCCGGCATCGAACAGGAGATCGAAAAAGATTTCGGTTTCAAGCCTGATTTCAGGATCGGTAAACACTACCTCGAAGCGAACGACTCGGCGGGAAACACCTTTAAAGCCACCGCCAAACCCGTGCTCATCGGAACGGCGGTCGCCGGCGCGACCACGATGATCTTCTCGATCATCCTGCTCCTCCAGGAGCAACTTCACTCAGGCGCTATCGCCGCGGCATTAGGGGGATTGGTCCCTGAAAATATCGGCGAAACCCTGTTGAATGCGAAGCTGTCGCTCACGGCCGCCCCGATCCTTTTGGGCATTCTGGCCGGCGGCGCCGTGATCTTCTGGTTCTGCGGTGCTTCCATCCAGGCCGTGACCACGGGGGCTTATTCCGCGGTCGAGTACATCAAGAAAAACATGAACCTCGATAAATCAGAAGCCGACCGCAAGGATTCGGTCACGGTCGTCCGGATCTGCACCGAGTACGCCCAGAAAGGCATGTGGAACATCTTCCTCGGGCTCCTGATGCTGACCCTCGCGTTCGCGCTCTTCGACCCGTATTTCTTCATCGCCTACCTCATCGCCATTGCCACCTTCGGTCTGTACAAGGCCATGTTCATGGCGAATGCCGGCGGTTCCGGCGAGAAGAACACGCCGGTCCACGCCGCGACAGTCATCGGCGATACCGTGGGCGATCCCTTCAAGGACACCTCGTCGGTCTCGCTGAACCCGATTATCAAGTTCTCGACGCTTTTCGGCATGCTGGCCGTCGAGATCGCGATCAAGATGAACCCGGCGACAACCCGCATCAGCGGATCGGTCTTGTTCATCGCCGGACTGCTCTTCGTCTGGAAATCGTTTTACAAGATGCGGATTCCCGAGAAAGTAAAAGCCTGACCTCCCGCTCTCGGGAGAGAAGCAGCAAAAAAGCCCCGTCGTCGTTACGACGGGGCTTTTTTTTGCTTTTGATCCCCGAAACTCCCTTATCGGAAGGGCCGGAGAATCTCTTTCAGCGATCAGGGACGCGGGTTCGGTGCCTCTTCGCGCTGCGGCCAAATGAGGGACGCGACCACGGAAACCGTCAGGATCAGGAAGATGGTTCCGAGCGTCACGACGGTGGGGATGTGGACGAAATGCGCGACGATCATCTTGATGCCGATCAGCACAAGGATGAGCGACAGCCCGTAATGCAGGTGGTGGAAAAGTTTCATCAGCTGCGCGAGCGCGAAATAAAGCGCCCGGAGACCGAGGATCGCGAAAACGTTCGAGGTGTAGATGATAAAGGCGTCCCGGGAAATCGCGAGGACGGCGGGGATCGAATCGACCGCGAACACGATATCCGTGGACTCCACGACGAGCAGGATCACGATCAGCGGCGTCGCGTGAAGCACCCCGTCGATCCGCACGAAGAATTTTCCGTCGTGGTAGTCGTTCGTAAGCGGAAAGAACCGCCGGAACATCTTCACGAAAACGTTGTTCTCCGGCTCCACCTTCTTGTCTTTCTCGAACGCCAGCTTGACGCCGGTCCAGACGAGGAACGCTCCGAACACGTAGATCATCCAGGAGAAATAATGCAAAAGACCGAGCCCGCAGACGATAAAGATCGCCCGGAAGACAAGGGCCCCGATGATCCCCCAGAAGAGGACCTCATGCTGGTACTTGGTGGGAAGATGGAAGTAATTGAAGATCAGGAGGAACACGAAGAGGTTATCAACGCTCAGGGATTTCTCGAGGAGGTAACCCGCCAGGAACTGCACCGCGAGTTCCTTTCCTTTCATGAAATAGACACCCACGTTGAAAAGCAGCGCCACACCGATCCAGACCGCGCTCCAGATGAGGGCTTCCTTCATCTTGATCTCATGGGCCTTGCGATGGAAAACCCCGAGGTCCAGGGCAAGCAGGACAACCACGATCACACCAAAAATCGACCACGCCAGCATATCACTCATGATTTCTTCTTTCGTTGGAAGGGTTAAAGGGATTGCGTATTAAAGCAGAAAACCCCGGCTTTGGGAACTTCCTTGTCTCCCCCGTCGCGGAATGGGAAAAGGGCCGGTCCCATGGGACCGGCCCTCATCACTCGCCTGATCTATGATAACGATCTGCAACGCCTACGGGATTAGTTTTGGGTTCGGACCGCAGATTAGCCCGTCCCGCCGCTGTTCCGGAGGGATTCACCGCTTTTTTACGTCTCCCGCTCCCCGAAGGGAATTCGGCGACCCGTTCTCCGTTCGAAAGAACGGAATAACGGGTCTTACATCGCCGCTTTTTCCGCCGCAGGAACCGCCTCCCCGGTTTCCTCGACCAGCACCATTTCGTCATCCTCGGGCGTCACAATATCCTCCGCCGGAACGGCATCTTCGGGAACAGGGGTCGCGGTATCCGGGGTCGCAGCCACAGCAGGTTCAGCCGTCGCCTGGACATCAACCACCACGTCTTCGGCAAACGCAAGCCCCTGAGCGGCAAAAACCGCCAGCGCCAACATCACAACAATCACCTTTTTCATGTTATTTGATCTCCTTTCAGGATCGATTGCGGAACCCGCCGGAAATTTCCGGAACGTGAGGTTTCCCGGTCCCGCGTCCGGTTTCCCGTTCAGCTCGCGTGGATATAAAAAAAACGCCTTGAGGTTTCAAGCGACATTCCCTTGCAGGTCTGCAACTTGTCACTCAAAGGCGCTTTACTTCGCATCCCGCGTCAGGAGTCAGGCCACCAGGCCCTCTCCGGCTACCCAAGGCCCCGGAAACAACCGGAACCCGCTGAACGGGATTACCGCGGATTTCACCTCACTTGATTATTTGTGCTACGTAAGGAAGGTTAATCAGTCAAACCTGTTCTGTCAATGGCCGGGGAATGTATTTCCCGAAGCCTTGGCGATTTGTAACTTGTTGACGGAAAATGGCTTATGATGTTTTTGAGCGGCGCTTGTCGGATACCCAGAATTCCATGTAACGTCCGGACATCAGGCGCGTCTGGGCATCCAGAGCCGGCAAGGCGCTCAGGAACAGGAGGATGACGGGTACCAAAAGCCATTCCAGGCTATGGATCACATTCCAGAAAAGATTGAACTTCTTTCTTTTGGGCGGCAGAAGGCGCGTGCTGAGGATCACCGTCCCCAGCACCACGAGCGATGACAGGCTGAAGATCGTCTGGGTCACGCGTCCGGAATGAAAATAAAGAACCGTGTTCGAGAACTCCCTCCCCGACAGGATCGCGGGAAGCCAGCCCACGAAAGTCAGGAGGAAAGGAAGGGCCGCCCAGGTCACATGACCTTCAAGAAGTTTGAACGCATGCCGGCACTTGTCATAAAGGGGAATCTTTTTGTTGCGGAGAAATCCCCTGAGGACCAGCGGGAAATTCTCGACCCCCCAGGCCCAGCGCCGCTTTTGTTTATAAAGGCTCAGGCAGGTCCGCCACCATGAGCCAGCGTCAACGACATCCATCGAGATGGTCACCGGGATCGGCACGACCCGGTAATCCCCGTCAAAGTGGAGATAGGCCTTCCAGAAAATCCCCGAATCGTCCGAGATCATGTCGGGCGGCCAGTACCCGTGCCCGGTCATCATCCGCACGCCGGTCGGCGGCGGCATCCGCGGCGGCCACTACCACTCGCAGTCGCCCGAGGCGCTGTTCATCCACACGCCGGGGCTGAAGGTGGTCGCGCCGTCGAACCCGTACGACGCGAAGGGGCTCCTGCTCGCGTCGATGCGGCAGGACGATCCGGTGCTGTTCATGGAGCCGAAGCGGATCTACCGCGCGTCGCGCGGCGAGGTGCCGGAGGGCGACTACACGATCGAGCTCGGCAAGGCGGCGGTGACGCGCGCCGGGACGGCCGTGACGCTGCT
>MWBI01000122.1 GCA_002068945.1 Candidatus Omnitrophica bacterium ADurb.Bin314 | reverse complement strand
GCGGTTAGTTCAGTTGGTTAGAACGCTACCTTGACATGGTAGAAGTCAGAGGTTCGAGTCCTCTACCGCCCACCATCTTTCTCTAGGTCCGGCCGGACAGGATTCGCGTCACAATCTCCTTGAAAAGGTCAAAACGATATCCGGTAAATTCTCCCGCGCTATAGAAAATCCGAAAAACTAAACGCGGACGCCGGAGTCTCGCAAATACGCTTCAAGCACGGCCTTGATCTGCGTGAGAGCCTTGAAACGGTGGGAAACCTCGTGCTTCCTGGCGGAGGGAATCTCGGAAAACGTCTGCCCGAAAGGCGGATAAAAAAAATACGGGTCGTATCCGAAACCGCCGCTCCCGCGAGGCTCATGACCGATGAAACCATGCACATCGCCGGTAACACAGACGATCTCCCGCCCCGGGGCCGCGAGAGCGACCGCGGCAGTGTAATGCGCGGAACGCTTCGCATCCGGCACATTCTTCATCAACTCGATAAGTTTCCGGTTGTTCGCCTCATCATCCTTTTCATGACCCGAAAAACGGGCTGACAGGACACCCGGCGCACCGTCAAGGGCATCGACGCAGAGCCCCGAATCATCCGCCAGGGTCAAGCACCCCGCCTGAGAGGCATAACCAAGGGCCTTGATCCGCGCGTTCTCTTCGAACGTGGCACCCGTCTCGGGAACTTCCCTGAGGTCCCGGAAATCCTTGAGGTATAAAAGCTCCAGGGGAAGATCGGAAAGAAGCTCCTGCAACTCTTTCAGTTTTTTCTGATTTCCGGTCGCGACCAGAAGTTTTCTCGTCTTCATCGCGTCAGAGAGCTTTTTTCTGGGCGCGCGTCAGCTCCCGGACACCCTTTTTGGCCAGGGTGAGCAATTTCAGGAGCGTTGCTTCAGAAAACGGCTTCCCCTCGGCCGTGCCCTGCACTTCCACGATCTTGCCCGACCCGGTCATGACCACATTCATATCAACCTCCGCCTTCGAATCCTCCTCGTAGCAAAGATCAAGCATCGGCGTATCCTTTACAACCCCCACACTGATCGCGGCAACAGAATCCCGGACAGGGTCTTCGGTCAGGACACCGCTCTTGAGAAGCTTTTTGACCGCAAGGCAAAGCGCGATGTAGCAACCCGTGATCGACGCCGTTCGCGTGCCGCCGTCCCCCTGGATCACGTCGGCATCGAGCCAGATCGTCCGTTCGCCGATCTTTTTGAGGTCGACGACGGACCGGAGACTGCGTCCGATCAACCTCTGGATCTCCTGAGTGCGTCCGGATGGCCTGCCTTTCGAGGACTCTCTTTGAATGCGTTGTGAGCAAGACGCCGGCAACATACCGTACTCGGCCGTGACCCACCCTTTCCCCTCCGACTTGCAAAAAGGCGGAACCTTCTCTTCGATGCTGGCGGAACAAACGACCCTGGTTTCGCCCATTTCGATCAGGCAGGATCCATCCGCAAACTTCAGGTAATCCGTCCGGATCGCAAGTTTTCTCAGCTGTCCGGGCCTTCTTCCGTCGATCCTCATAATCTGCCTCCTATTTCATGTTGAGCATTTTATGCAACTGGAACCCAAGCCGGACGTCCGCGATCCGTTGCCGCGCCGTTTGGATGGCGCGCTCAAGATACGGAACGTCAACGCGTTCCCCCTGCCTCTGCTGGATGAAAACGGGGGTTTCGGGAGCAACCTCCGCGATCATGCCGATATGGCGGTCGAACTCCGCAAAGTCCATGGTTTCGGCAACGACGATCTTGAGGCAGAGCTCCGTCTCCGTCCTCCGGACGATTTTCAGGAATTCCGCGTGAGCGTCCGAAAAATCCGGGTGCCGCCCCACGCTCGAGAGCTTGATATCCATGGAGATGGAATCAAACAACTCGACCGTTCCGTCAAGGGCCCGCGGACAAATCCCATTCGTTTCAAGCAGGACCCGGTATCCGCATTCTTTCAGCTTCCGTGTCAACCCCCGCAGAAAATCCGGCTGCTGAAGCGGTTCGCCACCCGTCAAACTCACGAAGGAATGAGGGCCGGAGCCGGCCTCCAGGGTTTCGACCGCGGCAAGGGCCTCCCGAACGGTCATATCCGCGCCCCGTCCGGAATGCTCGTCACAATAGCAGCAGTTCACGTCGCACCCCGAAAAGCGCACGAAAAGGTGCCGTTCCCCCATGTGGAGACCTTCCCCCTGAAGGGACGAAAATATCTCGCTGATCGCAGCGCGCACGGGATCAGAAAAGTCCCGCATGTCCGACCAGCGGATCCTCGATCCCGGCTTCGTAAAACCCTTTGGCGCGCAGGACACACGCGTCACAAGTCCCGCACGGCCGGTTACCGCCTTCGTAGCAGGTCCAGGTATTCTCAAACGGCACTCCCAACTCCCGTCCCAACTGGACGATCTCTTTTTTCGTCAGATGCAGTAGCGGCGCCATGATCCGGATCGGACGGCCTTCCATGCCCGTCTTGGTCCCCTGACGCATGGCTTCGGCGAATGCCGCGATAAAATCCGGACGGCAGTCGGGATAGCCGCTGTAATCCAGAGCGTTCGCTCCGATGAAGACAGATTCCGCCTTGACGGCCTCGGCGCATGAGAAGGCAACGGCAAGAAATATGCTGTTACGGGCAGGCACGTAAGTCGAGGGGACATCCTTGGTGATTTTCTCAGGGACGCGTCCGTGCGGCACTTTCATCTGCTGGTCGAGGAGGGAACTCCCCTTCCAGGGAAACCGGATCGGGATCACGTGATGCTCCGCGTTGAGCCCGCGCGCAAGCGCCTGGGCCGATTCCGTTTCCCTGAGATGCCGCTGCCCATAGTCAAACGACAGCGCGACCGGCTCATACCCTTCCCGCTTCGCGAAATAAAGCGTGACAGCGGAATCCATACCGCCCGAGAGCAAACACACGGCTTTTTTCATGGCACTTTCACCAGTTTCACGTTCGACAATTCCTCACCCAGAAAGATCGCGCCGATCCTCGCGAACTGGCGCGGGAAATCCGTGACGCGGATCCTGAGCGCGGCCCGGCCGGTCCGACGGGAACGTATCCCGCGCTCCTCAAGCAATTTTCCGAGCCGCCGGGCTGTCGGAATCGCGGAATCGATCAGCCGGACCGAGCGCCCCATGACCTTTGCGATGACCTTCTGAAGAAGCGGATAATGGGTGCATCCGAGGATCAGGGTATCGACCGATTTTTTTTTCACGGGTTCGAGATATCGCCTGGCCGTTCCGAGCGCGATCTCGTTATCGAGCCATCCTTCCTCGGCAAGCTGCACGAAAAGCGGGCAGGACTGCATAAAATAATCCGCATCCGGCCGCCGTTTCGCAAGGGCTTTGGCGTAGCTTTTGCTCGCGATTGTCGCGTAGGTCGCGATCACGCCGATCCGGGCACTCCGGGAACTTGCCAGCGCCTCTTCCACCGCGGGAGTGATGACATCAAGAACAGGGATCGGAAGGGACTTGCTCAAGGAACGGTAAGCCACGCTGGAAGCGGAGTTGCAGGCAATCACAAGCGCTTTGACTCCCTGTTTCAGAAGATAACGGGCGCATTCTTCGGAGCGCCGGCGAATCTCGCGGGTCGACTTGGTGCCGTACGGAAGATGCGCCAGATCGCCGAGGTAGAGAATCTCTTCGTTCGCGAGATGTCTCCGGAGTTGGCGAACGACCGTCAGCCCTCCGAGCCCGGAATCAAAAACTCCGATAGGGCGCGCGGGAACGGGACGCGTCATAGGCGAACCGGGTCCACAAGGCGCCGGAGCATTACAGGACGCTCACTTTTTTCATGGCGTCGCGGATCCGCCCCAGACCTTCTTCGATCTTTTTGACATCAAGGGCGTAGCTGAAACGCAGGCGGTCGGGCGCGCCGAACCATTCCCCCAAGTAGGCGATGACCTTGTATTCCCGGACCAGGAGGCTCAGGAATTCGCGCGCGTTCCTGCACCTGGGAAGCACATAAAAAGCGCCTTCCGGTTTCCACAGATCGAACCCCAGGTCCAGAAGACCCTGGTACATGAAATCCCGGCGCGCGCGCCAGATCTCCTGCTGATGCAGGATATATTCCTTTGGCGCCCTCATGGCGTGGAGCGCCATGTCCTGGCCCACGAGATTCGTATTCATTGACGTGTGGGTTTTCGCCTCGCAAACAGCCTCCACGATGCTTTTATCCGCGCTCCACAGATAACCGACCCGCACGCCACACATACAATAGGTCTTGGAAAAGGAATTGACGGTGATGACGTGATTACCCTGGATGTGATAATTCTCGCGCTCATAGATCAGGTCCTTGTAGACCTCATCCGAAACGACATAGACGCCCAGATTTTGCGTGATCCGCTCGATCTCCTTCAGCGTTTCGATGGCCTCTACGCGTCCCGTGGGGTTCGACGGCGAATTGATGAGCACCGCCCTGCATCCCGTCACCTTCTTCCTGAAATCCTCAAGATCAATGCGCCCCTCCACCATATCCGTGTAAACAGGAACCATCCCCGCCATTTCAATAATCGGCGGATACGAGTAGTAATACGGCCTGGGCAAAAGGACCTTCTCACCCTTCCCCCAGATGCGGAAGATAAGGTCCAGTGCTTCTGACGCGCCGTTCGTGATCACAAAATTCTCGGCCGTCGATCCGGGATACTCGTGGGTCAGGGCATCCCGAAGCGCAAACTCACCCTGGATCAGTCCGTAGCGCAAATCCCGCGTCAAATTGATACCTTCGAACGCTTCCTTGGGCGGCGGAAGGTCCGGCTGGCCCGAACCAAAACTGATGTATCCGTGCCCCTGCTTGCCGATAAAATCGGCCGGGCTTTTGAGCTTCAGCAATTCAGCCACGACAACACCACTCGCATTCCGTCAAAGGGGAATCCGCCGCCGGCATGATCCGTTCCCTTCCGTCTCGCAACATCATCTCGCGTCTCCCGGTTCAATTCATAAAACAAGTTCGTTCAGTAATCCTCTTCGGACTCTTCGTCATCGCCGTCGCGCCCATCCGTTTCATCCTCTTCATCGTCCGGATCATCCTCGTCCTCATCCCGCAGTTCTTTCGATTCATCGTCGATCGTACAGATAACCTCATCGCGCTGCACCGTTTCACCCTCGCCAAAATAAACCTCTGCAAGAATCCCGTTCACGGGGACCGGAATGATCACGACCGATTCATCGGCTGTGACAAGTTCCAGAAGGTCGTCGCCTTTGGTCACCCTGTCCCCTTCTTCAAAATACCAGCATTTGATCGTTCCCTCATCACCGTTGCCGGCGAGCCCTTTCACCAGTACCTCACGCATTCCGATCGACTCCTTTTTCTTCGATCACAATCCCATCCGCGTATTTTCCATGGACGCGCCCGCCACCCGCGAAAGCTTCGGCCGCGTGATATGAACTTCGAACGTAGGCCCCCGCGATCACGCGGGAGAACCCCATCGCCTCGAGGCGCTTCGACAATTCTTCAAACTTGCGCGGAGGAACGAACTCCTTGACCTCGATATGATTCGAAGTCGGCCTGAGATATTGTCCCAGCGTCAGAATCGATACCCCGCTCGCCAGCAATTGCCGTCCCGTCTCCAGAACCTCCGCTTCCGTTTCCCCCAATCCGAGGATGAGGCCGCTTTTTGTCACGCATTTCGGCTCGATCCGTTTGGCGGTTTTCAGAACATTCAGCGAGCGCAGATAATCCGCCTGTGGCCGCACCACCCGCTGCAGACGCTCTACCGTCTCGAGGTTATGATTAAACACATCCGGCTCCGCCTCCAGGACCCGGGCAATCAGATCTTCCCGCGCGTGAAAATCGGGCGTCAGGATCTCAACCTTGACGCCCGGGATCAGATTTTGGACGGCCCTGATGGTCCGCGCGTAATGAGCGGCGCCTTCATCCTCAAGGTCATCCCGCGTCACGGAAGTAATGACGACATACTTCAAGCCGAGCTCTTTGGCCGCGAACGCCACACGTTCCGGCTCGTCGGCGCGCAATACCTCTCCCTGGCTATTACTCGCGATGGCGCAAAACCCGCAATGCCGCGTACAGACCTTGCCGAGAATCATGAAGGTGGCGGTGTCTTCCGCGAAGCATTCGTGACTGTTCGGGCACATCGCGGACCTGCAGACCGTATTAAGCTGATACTTTTTCAGGATCGCATGAGTGCGGACCGTGGAACTCTCCGGCAAGGAACGCCTGAGCCAATCAGGAAACCTGCGGTAATACTGCGCCACGAACTAGGGTCCTCTCGGGTGGATTTCGATGTGAAAAAGAGAAGAAAGTTTAATAAATTATAGCGGAACGTGTCAAGGAGTATGGCGCTTACGCGCCTCGAAACTTTTCGGCAGCTTCCGGTTAATCACGATACGGCGCCAAAAGCTCGGGAGGGTGACCGATATCGACGACTTCAACCCGTCCGGCAAGCGCGGGCCCCTCGGCCAGGAACAGGCCCGCTTTGGGCAGACCGAAGGTGACCGTCACCGTTGCCTTGACCGACGTCCCAGCGACGGTTCCGTCATCAGCGTTCAGCCCGGACGGAAGATCGGCGCTGTAAACGGTTTTTCCCGAAGCGTTGATCGCACGCACGACCCTTTCATGAAGCCCCGAAATCCTGCCGCGAAACCCGAAACCAAAGATCGCGTCCAGAACGACCTGACTCTCCGGAAGGATCGCGGCCATGATCGATTCTGCGTCGTGATCCCGCAGCCGATAAAACGCCGCACGCGATCCCTTCAACAGATTGTATTGCAGAAGGATCGATGAGAAGAATACTGACTTCGATATCGCGTTCGAGGAGATACCGGGCCGCGGCGAGACCGTCGCCGGCGTTGTTCCCCTTTCCGCAAATGATCAGCACCTTGCGGCATGTCGGATCGAGATAAATGATCCTTGCGAGCGCGCGGCCTGCATTTTCCATCAACGTTCGGCCGGGGATGCCGAACTTTTCGGAGCTGATGCGATCGATCTCACGCATCCGGGCCGACGTGACAGGCCGCATGGAAGGTCCGGGACGGTCGCCTCAGGTCCGCGGAAATTGCAATTTGGAAGGTGCGGACGCCCGCAAGGGGGATTTTTTCTCCACCTCGGGAGCATCAGTCACGAGGAACAGCGCGAGCTTCTGTAATCCGGCCTTAAGGGCCTCAACACCCCGGGCCCATTCGCCAAGCTCCCGGTTCGCGGCGGTCAGCTTGCGTTCGACACGGCTGCGCGCCCGGCGGCTTTCTTCCTCGACCTTCAGGATCCGCGCCTCTTGCTCGGCAAAGCGGCTTTCAAACTCCTGCAGCAATGCGGAACGTTCGGCGTCAAATCGGGCGTTTTCGCGCCGCATTGCTTCCACCTCCTGATTCTGCTGTATCAGCTCGCCGATCTTCTTTTCGAATTCGTCAAGCATCCGGTCGCGTTCTTTCATCTCGGATTCCCTCGCGCGGAGCATTTCATCGGCGCGGTTCAGCGCGTGCACCAGAGAGCCGTTCTGCTGCTGAAGCTCGGCCTCCCGGCTTCGAAGTTCGTCGATGGTGCGCTGGATCTCATCCGAAGAATTCTGCTTCTCCCGGATAACGGCCTCAAGCTCTTCGATCTTTTTGTTCAGATCACCCGTCTGGGATTGAAGCGTGCGGCGTTCTTCATCGTGTTTCGCGCAAAGCTTTTCCACCTCAGCCTGCATCGACTCGAGTTCGGCCTGGCGATGCTTCGCGATCCCGTCCAGGTCTCCGACCTTTCCGGTCAGCTGGCTGATCTCCTGCTGAAGCGCTGCGCGGAGATTTTCGCCTTCGGTGATCGCGGCATTTTTTTCATCCAGCGTTTTTTGAAGCTGGTCTGCCCGAGCGGTCGCGCCAACTTCTTTTTGGGTAAACTCCCCGAGTCGTTGCTGTGCGGTCCGAAGATCCGAATCTTTTTGGCCAAGGCGGGTTTCCAGGTCCTTGATCGTCTGAAGGAGAGCTTCGTTTTGCTCTTTTGCCCGCTCGGCCTCCCGGACGGCAGATTCTTCGGTCGCGCCGGGAGAACTTTGCGCCTGCTCGCGCTCTTGCGCGGGCTGTTCCGCTTGCTGCTTCTCCGCTGCAAGCTTCGCCTGCATATCCTCCTTCAGGCGATCCTGTTCCCGGGAAGCTTGTATCTGCTGCTGCTGTTGTTGTTGTTGTTTTTCATCCTGGATCTTCGCAAGCCGGCTCGATAGCTCTTTCGCCCGTTTTTCCCAAAGGGAGGCTGGTTCCGGCGTCACGGCCTGTTCCTGTGTATCCGCCTTCGGCTCCGGGGCCGGTTCCGGTGCGGCGGCCGGCTTCGGAGCGCTCCTGGCCGGAGTTTCAGCCGTCGCGGGCGCCGGTTCCGGTGTTTGCTGCCGCAAGAAAGAGAAAGCATGTTTTGCGGGCACCGGAGGTTTTTCTGCCGGCGAGGACTCTTCGGGCTTCGTCGCTTTTTCCGGAGTCGCGGGTAACACCGGGGCCGGCTTGGCGGGACGCGCGCCAGCCGCAGGGGCCTCGTCCTTCAGGAAGAACGAGAGGTCCGGCATCTCGGACCAGAGGATCTGATAGCAGTTCTTTTTTATCATTTCGTGGGAAGTCGTCTCGACGTTCGCGCCGACTTTGGCGAAAAAATTCTTGATTCGCGCGGCAGTCGAGAACGAAAGTCCGTCCAGAAGGATCAGGGGGGTGTTCCGGAAGGCCTGTTCAGCATCTTTTTTATCAAGACCAAAAATGTCCGCGACCTGTTTCACCAGTTCTTTTCTGAGTTTGGACGGGAAAGACTGGATAATGACACACCAATTCTCGTTGGAGGATACGCCCTTCATGTGATCGAAATTCATGCCGGATCCTTCTGTTAGTTCGGTTTGCGCTGCAAGGAAAGTACGGTATTATACCGTTTCAAACGAATATTTCCAGCAGTACCTAGACTTAAAAACACTCACGTATGCTGACGATCAAAGACCGAACCTTCAAAACCGCGGTCATCCAGACTCCGCTCGCCGGATGCACCGACCTCGCCTTCCGCCTCATCGCGCGCGATCACGGGATGGAACTCGCTTTCACGGAAATGATTTCGTCCGAAGCGCTTGTCCGCGCTCACAAAAAGACCTATACCCTTCTCAAGCGGGCCAGGGAAGACAGTCCCACGGGCTGTCAGATCGTGGGGCCGGACCCTGATTCCATGGGCAGGTCCGCCGCGATCCTCGAACCGCTCGGGTTCGATATCCTCGACATCAACTGCGGTTGCCCGGTCCGCAAGATCACCGGGCAGGAGGCGGGCGCGGCACTCCTGAAAGACCCGAAACGCGCGGGAAAGATCTTCCGGAGCGTCATCCGTTCGGTCAAAGCTGTTCCGGTCACCGTCAAGATGCGCACCGGGTACACGGACCCGAGCGGGAAAGAGGCCGTTCGACTCGCCAGAATCGCGGAGGATTGCGGTCTGAGTGCCGTGACGGTCCACGGACGCACGAAGGCGCAGGGATATTCGGGAAAAGCGGACTGGCGGATCATCGAGAGCGTCAAAAAAGTTGTCACGATTCCCGTGATCGGGAACGGCGACGTTTTTTCGGCGGCGGACGCTCTTCGGATGCGTTCGGAAACGGGGTGCGACGGGATCGCGATCGGCCGCGGCTCTCTCGGCAACCCGTGGATCTTCGGGCAGATCCGCGCGGCCTTCGGTCACAACAAGCGGTCCGTCCCGTCCTTCCGGGAGGTCAAACAGACCGCCCTCCGGCACATGGACCTCACGGCACTTTGGGACGGAGAGAAAACGGCTCACCTGAAATCACGGCATATCGCCTGCTGGTACTTCAAGGGTTGCCCCGGATCTTCCCGCCTGCGGGAACGCATCAACCGGAGCCGCTCCTTCGAAGACATTGTATCGATCGTGAAGGCCTACGAGCCGCATCGCCCCGTTTGATCCCGCGATCCGGCGGATTTACCAGTGACGCCGGACCCAATCGGTAGAGCGCTTTGAAGACAGCCGGAACGAGATCGAGTGAATGATCTGTTTGAGCGTCCGGTGGAGAATCTTGATCAGAAGCGCGTTGGGCCGGAAATCCGCGGGAGCGAAATGTTCGGCCCTTTTTTCCGCTATCATCTCCTTGACTTCCCTCGGGACCTCGCCCGACGGATCATAAACGGCGATGGCGTGACCGCCGCTTTTGTTCATCACCGTCATGGACGGCACGTCCGTGATCCCGTCGCCGATGTAGATCATGTTGCTGAACGGCACCCGGCGTTTCGCCTCAGGCATATGCTCGTTGATACCTTCGCTGAGGTCCAGTCTCCCCTTGTTGATCCGGAAAAGGAACTGCGTCTTGTTCGTATCATTTATCACAAGCTTCGGAAAGACGGGTCGGCCATTCTCGTAATCATATTCGCAGGCGTAGATCTTTTTGAAAAACTTCCGGATACTCGCGCCATCGAGGATGTCCTTCAGCCCGCTCGAGATGATGTAATGTTCGAGCGTGACCCCCCACTCGCGAACCTCCGGAATCGACCGCATGAACCGGTCAAGCTCCTGGAAATACCCGTCCGCGACGCCGGGATAATACGGAATCTTCCGGGCCATTCTCCTGAGCGCGGCCTGGCTGAGGGGCCGGTCGCGAAAAACCGGGTCCGAGATGAGCAACCTCAGATAGGCCAGCGTGGACTCATAACCCCGATTCCGGACAAGCTGCTGGGATCGCGCCCAGAACTTCTTTTTATCGATCCCGTACGCCCGGAAGATCGTCTCTTCCTGCATATTGCCGGGGGCAAGTGTCCCGTCAAAATCGTAGACGATCGCGATAATGTTCTGCGAAAGCTCCGCCCGCTTCTTTTTTTTCATGCGGACGCCTCCCGGACGCGGCATCAGGACTGTTTCGGGGATTTCGACGACTGCGGCTCGTTCCCGATCCCGAGGCTCCGGTTCCGCTCTCCCTGGATATACTGGGCCAGGGTCTTGATATTCGCTGTGAGGCTCGTCTTTTCCTCATCGCTCAATTTCACGTCGGGACGCGGCAGCTGGACCTGCAGGACCGGCAGGAGCACCGCGGCCTCATTTGACGGAACCAGCGCGTCCAGGCGACCGCTCACGTTGTTCAGGCGGTAAAGGACCCCCTCGTACCCATAAAGCGTGAAAGCCTCGGGCGGGCTCATACGACGGGCATTCTCGATACCCGACTTGATGATCAAGGCACAAATGATCAGGGCCAACGCGATGACGCCGGCCACAATAACGTTCTTCAGGGATTCCATCATGATGATCTCCTTTTGAGTGGGTTGCTGACGTTCGATACAACACGCGCCGCGCTTCACGGCGTTACCTGAAATAGCGTTCCCGGTAATAGCGGAGCTCGTCGATCGACTCCCGGATGTCTGAAAGGGCCCGATGGGATTTCCCTTTCGGCGGTTCCTTGTCTTTCGGA
>MWBI01000121.1 GCA_002068945.1 Candidatus Omnitrophica bacterium ADurb.Bin314 | reverse complement strand
CGGCATCATTCTTTGTAACGCCAAGAACGAGGTTTTCTGGGGCAAGCGCATACGTGAACATTCCTGGCAGTTTCCGCAAGGTGGCATCAAGCGGGGCGAAACGCCCGAGCAGGCCATGTTCCGCGAACTGCACGAGGAAGTCGGGCTGCAGCCCGAGCATGTACGCATCCTCGGGCGAACCAAGGGCTGGTTGCGTTATGAAGTGCCGACACACTGGATAAAGCGCGAATGGCGCGGGTCGTACAAGGGCCAAAAACAAATTTGGTTTTTGTTGCGCCTGGTAGGTCGCGACAACGACGTGAGCTTGCGCGCGACCGTTGCGCGGGACTCGTCCTGCGGAACGCCCATCAGCTCCCCTTTCGCAATCTTCGCAAAAACGGTTGCGAGCGCTTCGGCGGAAAGCTTCGCGAGTTCGTGCGAGAGCTCTGCGGCGTTCATCGCCGGATGGATGGGATAACGGGTCTGGTAATAGACATCGCCCGCGTCCATTTTTTCGGCAATGTCGATGATGCTGACGCCGGTCTCCGCGTCCCCGTTCAGGATCGGCCAGTTGAGCGGAGCCGCGCCGCGGTAAAGCGGAATGAGCGACGGGTGGACGTTGAGCCGGTATCGCGGGATCGTGAAGAGCGCGGGCGGAATGATCTTGCCGTAGGAGGCGACGACGAAGATGTCCGGCGCGAGGGCCATTAGTTTCTGCAGGACGGACGGTTCGCGAAGGTCCGGGAATTCCCCGGCGGGCAGTTGATGCTTGTCCGCGGCGGCGCGCACGGCGGTCGGTTCGAGATGGAGTCCCCGCCCTTTCCGTTTCGGAGGTGTCGTCACGACGAGGACGACCTCATGACCGGAGGCGAGACACGCTTCGAACGGTTTGAGCGAAAAATCGGAAGAGCCGAAGAAGACAATCTTCATGGAGACCTTTGGATTGCCGTCAAAATCCGGACTCCGGATCCCGGAGCAAGTCCGAATTTTCGAAACGGACTGGATTGATCGGCTTGAATCTGGTTCATCGGGGTTTGTTCCGGATTTCGGGCTTCAGGTTCGGGGTTTACCGGTTTTCTCGGCGGCTTTTGCCAGGTCGTATTGCTTCAGAAGTTCCTCGCGTTTCCTGCCTGAGAAGTGATCGATCAGAAGTTTTCCGTTCAGGTGATCCATTTCGTGCTGGATGACGCGTGCGAAAAAATCCTTCGCCGTCGTGCGGCAGAGGTTCCCGTAACGGTTCTGATAGGTCAGCTCCAGGGTCGTCGCGCGTGTGATATCGGCCGAGATTCCGGGAAGGCTGAGGCATCCCTCGGCGTCGACGGCCTCGCCGGAGGAAGATTCGATGCGGGGATTGACCATCACGAATTCCTCCCCGCGTTTCATGCTCGGGCAGCAGACGAAAATCCTTTTCAAGATGCCGGCCTGGGGCGCGGCGAGACCGACGCCGTCGGAGGCATACATGGTTTCGATCATGTCATCGAAAAGCTGCTGGTCAGCCGGCCCGAAGGTCGTGTGGGGCGCGGTCTCCTGCGCAAGCGCCGGGTCCGGATAGATGCGTATCTTCAGCTTCGCCATGGCAGGAAGTATAACACATTTTTCTTTTTTACCGGTTGTTTTGCATAACGCGTATTAAAATGAACTTGTAATAATCTCTTGCGACGACGGGATAAACGGACCCGCCTGCCATCCGGGGAGGACTTCATGGTCCCGGAGCGTGAGCTGTGGCAAGCGCGCGGAACCGAAGACCGCCAGCGCGCCGACGGCTTCTCAGGTCCCGTATTTCCAGAGGCGCAGGATGACGACGCGTTTCGGGTTGACGAGACGGTCGATGAGAAGCTGCGCGTCCCGCTCGAAAATGGGCGCGTTATCCCCTGCCGCGAGGTCCTTCATCCGGAGCTTGAAGGATGTGAGCCAGAGGTTGGGACGGAATTGCGGGATGGTGAGCCGAAGGCCCGGCGTTTCAAAATACCGGACCTGGAGCCCTTTGTTGTCCCGGGAACCGGTCTGTTCGAACACGAAGACCAGGAACTCCTCGCCCGCCGAATCGATTCGTTCCGTGTAGAGCACGGGTGCCGCGCTGCCGGGGAGATAGACCGAAAGCGGCATCGTGAAATACCGAGGGCCGTCCTTTACGAGCCGGAAGATGCGGTAGACCGAGGCCCGGATGCCGGGCTCTGGCGCCGCGAGCACCGCGGTGAGGATATCCCCCGCGGTCACGCCAAGGGCGTGAACCCGCAAATATTTGTCCTCGCGTTTCGCGTTGTTCCGGTCGATCAGCACGCGGAACGGCCGGGAAACGATCCCCGAGAGTTCCTGCACCGTGACGTTCGCCGCGGCGCCGTTGCGGGAAATCCTCGGATTATCAAGTTTGTCCGGGGTGTCCGCGCATGCCGGGACCGGTCCCGCGAAGCACAGGGCAGCGACGAGAATCCCGATCGCCATCCGATATCGTTTTAAATCCACATAAAGCCTCTCGGGTTGTTCCTTTAAAGGATGTTTAACGGATCCACGTCGATCGCGAAAGCGACGGAAGACGGTTTTTTCAGCCCCATGAGAAGCTTGTAGATCTCCGTGACGCCGGGCATTCCCTTGCTTCCCGTCTCCGGCGCGCGGAGCGGCAATTTCAGCATGATATGCCAGCGGAAATGGCCGCGCAGTTTGTAGAACGGGAGCGGCGCGGGGCCAAGAATCCCAAAGGGTTCGCTTTGAGATTCCGGACTTGCCTCTTGTGACGCGGGACCGGTTCGGGGAAACGAGTCCCGAAGTTTTTCCCTGAGCGCGTCGCGCATTTCCCGCGCGAATTGATACGCCTTGTTCTCGGTCCGGGAACGGATGATGATGTTGACGAGCGAGCAATAGGGCGGGTATTTAAAGTCGCGGCGCAGCCGGGTCTCGTGCGCGTAAAAGCCCAAAAAGTCGTGGTTTTTCGCGAGCGCGACGCTCGGGTGGTCCGGCATGCAGGTCTGGATCAGGACGCGTCCCGGTTTTGAACCGCGTCCCGCCCGTCCCGCGAACTGCGTCAGGAGCTGGAAGGTGCGCTCCCCGGACCGGAAGTCCGGCAGGCGGAGCCCGACATCGGCAAGCACAACGCCGACGAGCGTAACGTGCGGGAAATCGAAACCCTTCGCGATCATCTGCGTCCCAATGAGGATGTCGACCTTCCGGTCGCGGAACTCCGAGAGGATCAGCTCGTGCGCGTCCTTTTTCCGGGTCGTGTCCGCGTCGAGGCGCACGATCCGCGCCTTCGGAAAAAATTTCGCGACCTCGCTTTCGACCTTTTCCGTGCCGAAGCCCATGAACTTCAGGATCGGCGCCTTGCAGGAGGAGCAGGTGTCCGGGACCTTCTTCCGGTAATTGCAGTAATGGCACAGCAGGAGCCCCACCTCCTGGTGATACGTGAGCGAGACCTGGCAGGACTTGCACTTTTCCGTCTCGCCGCATTCCTTGCAGCGGATCGAGGTCGAGAAACCGCGGCGGTTGAGGAGCAGCATCGTGCCTTCCCCGGCGGCGAGGTTCTTCCCGATTTCTCTCATGAGCGGCGGTGTCAGGATCCAGCTCGCTCGCTTCTCGCCTTCGTAGCGGCGCAGATCGATCAGTTCGACTTTCGGCAGGGCCTTCCGGTCGATGCGCTGTGTCAGGTCAACGCGCGTGACCTCGCCTGTCTCCGCGGCGCGCATGCTTTCGAGGGACGGCGTCGCGGTGCCCATCAGGAAGAGCGCGCGTTCGTGCCGCGCGCGCCACGCGGCGACTTCCCGCGCGTGATAGCGGGGCACGGTCTCCTGTTTGTAGGATCCTTCGTGCTCTTCATCCATGATGATAAGGCCGAGGTCCGGCACGGGTGCGAACACGGCGGAGCGCGGTCCGAGGACGACGCGGGCGGTCCCGAGCTCGATCCGTTTCCATGCGAGGAAGCGTTCCCCGTCCGTCATCTTGCTGTGGAGAATCTCGAGCTTGTCGCCGAAATGCCCCGCGAAGAAACGCTTGATCTGTTCGGTGAGCGCGATCTCGGGGACGAGGCAGATGGCCCCCCGACCCCGGCGAAGCGTCTCCCGGATCGAACGGATGTAAAGCTCGCTTTTCCCGCTACCGGTGACGCCGAAAAGAAGGATGGGTTTCCCCAAAGGACCGGGAGATTCCTCTCTTTCGCAAAGAGGAACCTGTGAAGATTTTTCTTTTGAAATCCCCTCCGGTCCTCCTTTTTCAGAGGGGGAAGTAACGGGCGGCCTCTTGCCAATGGCTGCGCTGATTATCTCAAATGCTTTTTTTTGTTCGGCGGTCAACTCGAATTCGCGCGGCGCGGGTTCCGGGGGCGTTTCGGCGGGCAGCGAGGCCTTCTCGATGTATTTGGCGGCCTTTTTCCCGAACTTGACCCAGCGAGGCAGCGCGTTCTCGATCGCCTCGCCCCAGCTTGAACCGTAATAGTCCGCGACCCATTTCGTGAGCGCGAGCATGGCGGGCGACAACACCGGGTGGTCATCAATCACCGCGAGAATCGGTTTGAGGACCTTCCCCTGCGGCTTCGCGGAAGGTTTTGGTTGCGGGTTCCGAGCCCCGGATTCCGGATCCCCGGTCTTTTCCAGCGAGACGAGATAGCCCGTGATCTCGCGATTGCGGAACGGGACGCGGACCCGGACGCCGGGGACGGCCTTCGAACCCCGTTCGTCGGGGACGAGATAGCTGAACGCCTCGGTGGCGATCGGGAGCGGGATGGCGACCAGCGCCTGGACAGCCGGAGCGTGGCTCATCGGGTCGGGTCTTCGGATCCGGACTTAAACATCGGGGGTATTCAGGAGCTGGATGACCTTCTTCATGTCCTCCCAGACCTTCCTTTTCTCGGAGGGATTGCGGAGAAGGTACGCGGGATGATACGTACACATGACGGGAATACCCTCATACTCCTGCAAACTTCCGCGAAGTTGGGAAATTCCCTTATCAGTCGAAAGCAGTGCCTGGCAGGCATGATTGCCGAGCGCCACGATGATCTTCGGCGCGATCAGCCGGAGCTGTTCTTTAAGATAAGGCCGGCAGTGAATCACCTCATCCGGCGCGGGAGGTCGATTCTGTGGAGGCCGACATTTGAGCACATTGCAAATAAAGACTTCCCGCCGGGTCATGCCCATCGCCTCGATAATTTTCGTAAGAAGCTGGCCCGCCCGTCCGACAAAAGGGATACCTTGCAGGTCTTCGTCACGCCCCGGCGCCTCGCCGACAAAAACAAGCTGAGCGCGAATATTTCCAGCCCCAAAAACAATTTTGTTCCGGTTCGTGACGAGGGCCGGACACTTCCGGCACTTCAAAACTTTGTCCCGGAGATTCAAAATCGCCGTTTTGGCAGATCCAGATGAAGCTGGTTGGCTTGGGACGGATTGTGACAGCTCCGGCGATTCGCGCGTCAATTTTTTAGGACATGACAAATTCGAAGTCGCCGCGGGCGGCTGTGATTCGGTCAAATAAAGATGTTCTATTCCGTCTTCCTTGAGTGACTTGAGAAAAAAAAGCGTGTCGTCCGCCATATCAAAATTTGCCGTCCATGAGCATCTGGACGAGATTGTCCGCCGCATCAGGCCTCGAGAGTCCGGCAATCGCCCTTTGTTTGCGGACCATCAGGGACGGGTCGGAAAGTATCCCTTGCATAATGCCGCTGATTTGCGAAGGTTTCTGAAGAAAAAAAGACGCGTCGCTGTCCCTGAGAAGTTTCGCGTTGCGTGTCTCCTGCCCCGGAATCGGGGACATCACAACCATGCAAAGATTTTTGGCGAGCGCTTCGCTCGTGGTGGAACCGCCGGATTTCGCGATCATCAGATCACTCGCCTCCATAAGATCCGGCATGCAATCCACGAAACCAAATATCTTGACGGGAAAATAGTAAATCTTTTCTTCCAGTTTCTTCCTAAGGGATTCGTTTCTCGCGCAAACGACGAAACACTGGACCCGTTCCTTAAACTCATTCAGCCGGTCCAGGATTTCTTCCGTGGGCCCCAGCCCAAAACTGCCGCTTGTCAGAAGCACCGTAAAGCGGCCCTGCTCCAGTCCGTATTGTTTTAGCACTTCCGGGCGATTACCGGACGGCTTGAAGGCCGCGCTGACGGGAATGCCGCCGGCCGTAATCTTTTCGGGCGGGATCCCTCGTCGAAAAAGCTCTTGCTTCGTCACTTCGCTCATGACCCAGTAATGATCCGTTCCCGGATTGGTCCAGACCGTATGCGGAAAAAAATCGGTGATGACCGTCAGTATTTTGGACTTCAGGCGTCCCCGTACCCGGGCGCGGCCGAGGATTTCGGGCGCCATGAAATGCGTTGAGATGACAACGTCCGGCTGATGCTCCAGCAGATTTTTAAGTAGCGGTTGGGCGTTGAGGGAGTTGAACAGGGAGCGAAAAGGGCGAGCGAATGAATAAACAAACGGCCGATCCAGGACCTCATAGCTCCCGCCCCAAAGCGCCGGAACCCTTCGGACGGCCCAGTGGTAAAAGGGCGCGTAACTTGATTTCATTACGGGGCTGACAAAATCCAGCGCGTCCAGAAATCGGATTTCGAGATCCTTCCGTCCGACACGCGTCAACGCTTCCTGAATGGCGATGGCGATTTTTCGATGTCCTTCACCGGCCGTCGCGTGAATGATGTCAATTTTCATAGGATCCTCCCACATCTGTTTTACTTTTCGTGTCGGCCTGGGCGGCAAGAATACGGTCCGCGGCCGCGCCGAGATCGTCCACAACATAATCCGGACGGGTGGCGGGGGTCAATTTTTTTTCGGTCTCGGCGCCGTATCCGGTCCGAACAAGAATCGTCCGAACTCCAAAATTCTTTCCGGCTTCGATATCCGTAGCCTTGTCGCCGACAAAAAAGGTTTCGCTTTTTTTGAACCGGACTCCCTCCACCGCTTTTTCGAATAATCCTGTTCGGGGTTTCCGGCAGGAACAGTTTCCGTGTTTTGAGTGGGTGCAGTAGTGCGCGCCCTTAATACGGACGCCCCGGGCGGTGAGTTCCCCGATCATCTTTTCATGAACGTCCCGGAGCTGCTCGGCCGTAAAGACTCCGTCACCCACTCCGGCCTGGTTGGAAATAATAAAAATATCAAATCCCGCGTCGGTCAGCGCTTTCATGGCGGCGGGAGCGCTCGGCTCAAAGCGGAACTCCTGCCAGCGCTCGACGTATTTCCAGAGATCAACATTAATGACACCGTCCCGGTCGATAAAAACTATTTTATTCATTGTTTGAGGCATAGTCGTTTTTCTCATTCCCTATATTGCGATCAATCGACATCCCGCCACCGTCATCCTGAGCCACGCCACCAACCACTCGTCATCCTGAACCGCATCCCCAATCCTCGTCATCCCGAACCACATCCCCACCCTCCCGTCATCCTGAACGAAGTGAAGGATCTCTCTTTCCCAAGATGCTTCGCTTCGCTCAGCATGACGACGGTTCGTCACCCTGAGCCACGCCCCAACCACCCGTCATCCTGCGTCGTGTCCCCAACCACTCGTCATCCTGAACCGTATCCCCAATCCTCGTCATCCTGAACCGTATCCCCAACCCCCGTCATCCTGAACGAAGTGAAGGATCCCTCTTTCCCCAAGATGCTTCGCTTTAGCTCAGCATGACAGCGGTTCGTCATCCTGAGCTGGTTTTTGGCGAAGGATCTCAGACA
>MWBI01000120.1 GCA_002068945.1 Candidatus Omnitrophica bacterium ADurb.Bin314 | reverse complement strand
ACGAGCCCCGTCCGTCGAAACGGCATCCGGGTGCCCCGGAAGACCTCAGTGTACCGGATCCGGAGGACAGGTCATGGACTGTTTCCAGTGTGATGAAGGATCGCCGGTTCCACCTCCTCATCCTTCCAATTCTCGTGACACCCGCGTTCCTGACGGCCCTTTTCTTCCACCACGCCGCGATCATCGGCTGGAAGCGCTGGGACCCGATCCTCCTGCCGGCGGGGTTCGTCGTCTACGCGGTCTTCCGTGCCCTTGTTTCTTTTTTTTCGGGACCGCTCACGGACCGTTTCAGCGCGCGCCGCATTTTTACCTGGAATCTTGTCCCGCTCACGCTCGGCGTCCTGGTGCTTTGGGCCGCCAGCGGCCCTTTCTGGATCTTCGTTTATTTTGCCGGGTCGGGAATCACGATGGGATACGGCATGACGGTGGGGAATGCACTTTACGCTGAGCTTTACGGAACGCGTCATCTCGGTTCGATTCGCGGGATGGTCACGACCCTGATCGTTTTTTCCACGGCGATCGCTCCTTTCGTGATGGGGATGTGTCTGGATGCCGGTGTGAGCCTCTCCTTCATCCTCTGCTGCATGGTGCTGGTCTCGGGACTCGGCGTTTATTGCACCCATCTTGCCCTGAAGCCCGTTCGCGCCTGAAAATTCGGGATGGTTTCTCTTGCCAATTCCTTTGAGGCGCATTAGCATAAATGTCATGTTTTTAATGGGTCCGGGGGAAAACCCCCGGAGGTTTCTGAAGATGGTCGGGCCGCCATCTGGCTGAAAGCCGGATGGCTTTCTTTTTCAGGAGGTTCCCCATGACGTCCTTTGCGAGAGATTGGCCCGTCTATTTCATTGTCGGTGGTTTGGTGGCATTTATGATCTATGTTTTTATCCATTCGAATCGCCAGGATGACCCGAAACAAGGTTCCCCGGATCCCAGGAAAAAGGAGGGATGATGAACCGCAGTGTCGATATCCTGAAAAATGTATTGGAAACCCCTGGGGCTGCGTCCGCCCTGAAAGTTATTCTCATCCTTGTCGTCTTCTGGGCGTTGTTGCGTATCCTTCATTACGGTCTCAGAAAGCTGGAAGCCTATCTGACCTGTCACGAAATGATCCGGGAAGATGAGACGACATTAAGACTGAAGACATTCATCCATCTCCTGAGGTGGCTGGGTTCGATCCTGATCGGCTGCGTCGCGTTGTATATGCTTCTCGAGAATTTCGGGATTGCCGTGGCGCCGATCCTTGCCGGCGCGGGCGTTGTCGGATTGGCGCTCGGCTTCGGCGGGCAGTATCTGATCCGGGATATCATCAACGGGGTTTTCATTCTTTTTGAAGGACAGTACCGGATCAACGATGTCGTCCGGATCGGCGAATTCGGAGGCCTCGTTGAGGCCGTGAATCTCCGGCATACCAGGCTCCGGGACCAGGAAGGCCGTGTGATCTATATCCCGAATGGCGAGATCAAGACCGTCGTTAACTTCACGAAAGAATATTCCCAGGCTCTTTTGAACATCGATGTGGCCTATGAAACGGACATCGATCACGTGATCCGGGTGATAAAGGACCTGGGCGCCGAAATGCGGAAGGACGGGTATTTCTCCCGGCTGATCCTGAATGATCTCGAGATGCTGGGGGTGGAGGATCTTGCCGATTCCCGGATCACCCTTAAATTCCGGATCAAGACGCTTCCTATCAAACAATGGGAGGTTGCCCGCGAGTTCCGCCGCCGTCTCAAGGACCGTTTTGACAAGGAAAAGATACAGATTCCTTTCCCGCGCCGGATGCTTTATTGGGGGGCGGGGCAGGCCCCGCAGCCCGGGACCGAGGAGAGGCGGGCATGAAGATCACCCTGCGTCTGATCGTTTCACTTCTGGTAGCCACGGTGATTGTGGTGGCGAGCTTCTCCTATTTTCAGGTGAAACATGAAGAGAAACGTCTGAATGAGGAGTTGCGGCTTCGCACGACGGTCTTGGCCAAGACATTCAAGGAGGCGATCGAGACCTTTTTGGAAAGGACGGACCAGCCCGGGCGCGTCCGGAAGTTCATCGAGAAGTTCCAGGGTCACAAACGCCTGATCGGTCTCATTGTGGATATGAAGGACGGTCAGCGGATCGCACTTCCCCCCGAACTTGCGGGAGAAGAGTCGTTCAGGAAGGAGTCCCAGAAGGCTATCGAGGGAAACATTTCCGTGGATGTGAACGGCAAGTGGGGAGGGCGTCGGGTCAATTACCATGCGGTCCCCCTGATCAAGGACGATCAGGTCGCGGGGGTTTTAGGTCTTATCCATGACCGGAGCTTCATCGTGGTCCAGACCCGCCAACTTTGGAGGAATTCGGCGGTCACGTTCTCCATTCTTGCGGCAATCCTCTCGATCGTTTCCCTTTTTGTGATCCGCTGGAACGTGACGGGGCCGATCGCCCGGATCGCTTCCATGGTCCAGAAAAGCCTCGGGAATGAGCCTGCCGGGCGGGGACGGGTGGATCCCCATCAGGGGGAGATCGAGAAACTGCTTTACGGGGTCAGTCATATGGTGGCGAGCCTTAAGGCGGCGCGCCTGGACCTTATGGAACAGTCCCGGTTCGTGAATGCCGAGGGAGCGGTCTGGACCAAAGAGCGCCTCAAGGATTATCTCAAGACCAAACTTCACGACAAGCAGCTTTACGTGGTCTCCAACCGCGAGCCGTACATTCACCAGAAGAATGGGCACGAGATCGAATGCATCACGCCGGCAAGCGGTGTGGTCACGGCTCTCGATCCCGTGATGCAGGCGACTGGAGGACTTTGGCTTGCTCACGGTGCGGGGAACGCCGACCGCGAGGTGGTGGATCAAAGCAATAAGGTCGGGGTCCCGCCCTGGAAGCCTTCCTTCACGCTGAAACGGATGTGGCTCACTCCGGAAGAAGAGAAAGGCTACTACTATGGTTTTTCCAACGAAGGGCTCTGGCCGCTCTGCCATATCAGCCATGTTCGCCCCGTTTTCAGGATCGAGGACTGGAACTACTATCAGAAGGTTAATCGGGAATTTGCGGACTCCCTTTTGGAGGAGTTTGGGGATAAGCCACCGATGCTTCTCGTTCAGGACTATCACTTCGCGCTGTTGCCGAGGATGATTAAGGAAAAAAGGCCCGACGCGAAGATCGCCCTTTTTTGGCATATCCCGTGGCCCAACGCCGAGGCGTTCGGGATCTGCCCGTGGCAGGAAAAGATTCTCGAGGGGATGCTCGGAAGTGATCTCATCGGTTTCCATACGCAGTTCCACTGCAACAACTTCCTGGATACCGTGGACCGGGCGCTGGAGAGCAAGATCAATTGGGCGAATTTCGAGGTCACGCGCGGCGGCAAGACCAGTGCGGTACGGCCGTTCCCGATCAGTATTTCCGGGACCCCCAACGCGGCGGTCCGGGATACCGACAAGGACCCGCTCGAA
>MWBI01000119.1 GCA_002068945.1 Candidatus Omnitrophica bacterium ADurb.Bin314 | reverse complement strand
CCTTGATAAGGAGAACAGGCGGTGGGACGTCCGGATGAGAGAACACCGGGTTCATTTCGAGGCGCGTCCGGAAGTGGCTGCGGTTTTATCCACCGAAATTCCCGGGAAGACTTTTCCGGCTTTAAAGAATGTTTTGGTGGCAGATGGTGAGCCGGGGATCAGCGGTTTTAGGCAACTGGTGAAAGAACTTGCCCCCCAAGCCAAGGTTGTTTCCGCCCGGATCGACAGCTATAACCGTGAAGAATTATGGAAAAATCTGGATAAGGGCCCGTTCGATCTCGCGTTGGTCAATTTCGATGTGGCCAGCAAACGTGAAGAGTGGAAGACCTGGACGAGGAAAGCTCTTTCAACTGCCACCGGAAAGGTTCAAACGCCGATTATTCTGCTATCTTCCCATCCTGAAAATCCCCTGATTGAGGACCTGATCCGCGATCGGCTCGTTTCCGGCGTGATCGAAACACCAAAGGCTGTGATCGTGAACGGACGCGGTGAGGCGGCTTACCTGTTGTCCGCTCGGCATGCGCAGGCGCTGAGCGATTTTCTCACCCGGCAAGGGTTCAGGTTCTCAATGCGATCCGAAACCCGAAAAGCAGAACAGGAGCTGGGACTGGACGAGACCCTGGTTTTTGGCGCCGGAGAATTCCGGTTGGTGATGGATTCGCCCTGCGAGGGCGGCGCCTATGTTCTTTTGCAGTCGCAAAATACGAATATTTCCGTCGACGGGAAAATGATCTCAAGGGAGGGCGATGGTTTTGATCTTTATGCCGGAACGCCTTTGACGGTGACGCGCGGGAAGGGTGAGGAGCCTGTCCGGATTTTTTTAAAGGATGTGGGGGGTTCAAAAATAACGATCGAGATCGAGTCGCCGGAAGGGATGTTGTTCACGGTGCTCGATCAAACCTATCGCCCGCGTAAGGACCGGAAAGGTCAGACGATGCGGGATCGGGATATGGATAGGCTGAGCCGATGGTTCAGAGCCACCGGACAGGATGCGCGCAGCGAGGTCCGTGAAACGCCTGATGTTCTGAGGATACGGTCGATGCTTGAGACCGAGAACCGCGCGGGCGACGTCCTTGCGATGGCGCGAAAGTCCCTGGAAGGGGACGGATTTGCCGCGTTGACGGTTTCCGGGCTAATCAAAACGTGGATGAAGTCGGAACCTGCAGAAAGCCCTCTCTATCAGTCCTCCGCGTGGCTGAACGAACAGATGGCGCCGTGGTCCGAAAAACTGGATGCCGTCAAGACCGGGAGGAACGACCAGTTGTTCATCGAGGCTGTTTTGGCGGCGGCGCTTGTTCTCGAACGCGATCGCGACCCGCGTGCCGCAGAAAACCGGATCCGGAATGTCTATGAACAATTTGCCGCGAAGAATATCTCCTCCGAAGTTTCGGCCATGCTCGCCCTTGCGTTCGTTTTCGCGGATGGCGCGTCGATCGCTCTCCGGCAGCAGTATGCGCTCCGGTATTTCCGTCAATTCCAGAGAGAGAATTACTCGCCGGTCGAATCGGCGCTCGCGACGATCCACCTTTTAAAGACCCGGATCCGCGCTTTTGAACACGGGCACCGCGGGATTTTTGGTCGCTTCCTGAACAAACGCGTCAGCGAACGGATCGCGGCGCTGCTGACGGCCGCTTTCTACGCCCAGGGACGGGAACAATTCCTGACAAATGATATTTTTACCGGTTATACGGCGCTCCTGAAAGAAGGCTATGAAGATTCGCAGGCCGCGGCCCTGACGCTTATCCGGACCATCCTGGGCGCTTGGGCCATGATGAAGGAGAAAGAGAATATCAGGGCGCTTGCGGATCGACTGACGGGTCTCGGGGACGAATTTGTCCGGAGCGAAGTCCGGGAAGAGCGTCCTGTGCGGATAATGACGCGTATGTGGAAAAAAGCGCCGGAATCTGCTCCCGGGGTTTTTGCCCGCTCCGAATCACGCGCCTGGGCGAAAAAGCCCGCGGAACTGGGGAAGTATACGGTTGTATCGCGTCAGCTTGAAGCGGGGCTTTCAAGAGATATTCTCGACAGGCTTATTCAAAAGTTTGGGGAAACGATCGCGGGTCTTGTGGCGGCAACGACAGTGACCGGCGGTCTTGGCGCCTTGATGCACGATCTTTTCCCTTCCTGGCAAAAAAACTTCGGGAGGCCCAAGGCGAAAGCCTATGACGCGTTTACCGTGAACGTGATCTATGATGAGATTAAGGGACAGCGTTTTGCCAAGGACGTTCCGGAAGAAGTTAAAGAGGGCAAAAGGACTCTGGGAGATTATTTGCGGGATGTTCTCAGCGAAGACCCCGGTCTTCGTCTGGAGACTTTCATGGAACCCGGAAGTGAATATCGCTCCGGCGCGGAAGAATGGATTTCACGCGCGGAAGGGATCATCGCGGATATAGACGGCCGGATCTCCGGATCGGGGGACGCGAACGCGCGCGCGGGACTGGAAGCTCAAAAAAAGGATTGGACGCTTTACCGGAAAAGGCTTCAGCAGGCGCGGGAAGCTTCCGATCGCGAGATCCGGATCAAGGTTTACCCCACGGAAACATCAGTCGGGGGGATGCCGAACTTTTACGTGGAGGCCTTTTACATCGATGAATACGGTGCGAAAGTACAGATTTTTGACGAAGTGTATCCGGACGCTCCCTATGGCGGCCCGAATCTCTGGCGCGATCTTCAAATGGCGGTCTATGGAAGGATTACGGAGCTTCTAACCCTCAAGCTGCAGGAAAAGGGTCTCGCCAAAAAGAAGATTCTCTTCGTGGACAATGAGGTTTTTGTCAGTATTCCGACGCCTCTTCTGCCCGACGCGATCCATCATCACATGAATCATTCGGTGTTCGAACCGACGATTTACGGGCCCGCGGCCGTTTCAGCCAGGCTTTTGGGTTATGCCGTTTCCCTGTGGCGTTACATCGTTCAGAAGGGGAAGATTAACGTGGTGAAAGCGATCGGGATGATCTTCGACATGATTACCGGAGTGGCCCTGTACGAACATACGCCGGCGGTTGCCGGCGGAGTGGCCCCCGGATATGTGGATATTGTTGACAGCTACAACGGGGACGGGCTTCGTAGCACGAACGGGGTCCTTTTTGAGCAATGGCAATCGCCGCTTTTCAGGTCTCTTGTCGATTCGTACAAACGGAAACTCGGAATGGATGAAGTCGACGACCGGGATTTCTTCGCCAAACTGAACGATCCCGCCCGCAAAGCGGTTCTGGGAGAATTTCAGGAGCGATTCGATGTGATCAAGGCTTATCTCACAGGCCGGCTGATGCTTTGGCTGAAACAAAGTCAGAATCGTCCCGCCTGGTACGACAAAGCCATGGAAGCTTATCGCCGCGAGCTGGGGATGGAGTCCGTGGATGATGCCGCTGTTCTCGGGGACCTTTACCGGGCGATCCAGGTGGCGCTCGTGAATGAGAACGCGTGGAAGGATATTTCAGGTGATGCAAAAATCCGGGTCTTGAGAAGGGAATTTCTGAAGACCGCGATCGTTTCCAACGTGCGCCGGCAGGTTTCCTACAAGGGGCCGGACAAATGGCGGGAGATTCTGTATTCCCTGAAAGCGGATCCCGCGAAACTCGCCTGGTACAAAAAGCACGCCGCCCGGGCGATCCTTGGGGGGCGTGAATTCGGCCAGGACGCACACGACGTATTCCTCGAGATTCAGGGTCTTGTCAAAGAGCTGGGTCTCGAGGACAAATTTGCGACCATCGAAAACTACAACATCGAAGTCGCCCCGATCCTTTTCCAGGGAGACTCCGCGACCGTAATGATCACCTACGAAGTTCTGGAAGCTTCCGCGACCAGCATGATGAAGGGGCTTCCGAACGGAGCGGTTCTGATTATGGCCTGGGGCGGTGCGGGCCCCGAACTTTTTACGATCGTTGAGACGGCCACCGGACGGGAAGTCGATATCTTCAAAGAACATGTGACCTACGAGCAGCTCGTCAAAAACCTCCATAGCAAGGATTGGAAGATTACGAACGGTTACCTCGTGGAGTACAGCGAAACAGGCGATCGTAAATTTGTCCTGAACACGCTGGATGCCGACGGCAATATCGTGGAAATCAACGCACGCTATCCGATGGCCCACTCCATGATCGAAGCTCTTGTAAACCTTCAGGGGCGTTATCAGGTTCCCGCGGAACGCATGAACCTTGAGTGGGAAGCGCTCCGTTCCTCTCCCCTGGTGGATATGGAAAAGAGCCAGGCCCGGGCCCATATGAAGTTGTGGCAAAAGGTGATCCAAAAGAAAGAAAGACAACAGATGATCTTTGCGCAATCGCAGCTTTCTCCGGAACAGGCTTTGAGGTTTTTATCTCAAGGCGAAAAAGATGAGCGTGCCGGATTTATTTGGCGGACGGAAAAGCCGGAGCCTCTGGAACTTGCGGGTCCCAGGGTTTTGGATTTTATCGAAAGTTCCCGCCTTCTGAGGACTCACGCCGCGGAAGGGTATCGTTCCGTGGCTTATCACGCGGCGCGGGGGGATATCTTTGGCAAGATCTTCTTTTATCTGGAACCGTTCAGGGAATCCTTGCCGATGCTCTATCAGGAGATGGTCGCACTGAAAGCACAGGCTGAATCTTCGGCGAACACCCTGGAGAAAGTGCGCGGGAATCTGGCCGCGCTTCGTTTGCTGGATCTGTTCGTGGCCCGGCTTTCCGAGAAAATCCTGCAAGGGTATTTGATCTCCCGGGGAGAAGGCTACAAAGAACTTTTCCGGAACGCGCTGTTCCGGCAGAACCTTTACTTCTACCTGGAATCCAGGGGACGGAAATTCGGGTCTTTGAACCAGAGCCTCGCGGGATTTGCGGTCGAGGAAAACGGGGAAAAATACATTGTGGCGCTGAACCTTGGGGAGCCGAAATATCCCGGGGTGGAAGGCGGCGAGCCGAAAGCCTGGGGGCAATTCTACGGGGAAAAGGTTTTTGAGTGGTTGACCGGACAAACGGACCCCGAATCGAAAATGGCCTATGAGGTGTCGAACGTCATCACCGGCGAGATCTACGGTGACGGCGAAGACAGGAAACCCTATCCATTCTGGGCGCTGTCCCGCGGGGCGCTTCCGATCGGCGTTCCGGAACCGGACATTCAGATCCTGAGATTGCGTCCAACCGGAGAGATGGCACTGGAAGGTCCCCAAAAGCAATCCCAGGAAATGTTCATTATCGACGATCTCCGGGCGCTTGTGTCCGGGGACCCCAAAGATCAGGTCCGGCAGCAGCGCTCCCGGGGTTATTGGCTCAAAAAAACAGTAATCTATCTTTTGAGGCATGACCCGGAAAACCTGAAGCGGCGTCTCAAGGCGATCTCTACGTTGTCCCGCGGGAAAATGGTTTCGGAACTGGGGTTCGGGAGCGAGGGCGTGCGTCCTGTGATGGCTTTTATCGCGGGGCTGATACCGGAATTCCTTGAAGATATGCGCGACTGGGATCCTGAAGTGTATCACTCTCTGAAGGCGATCATGGCCGATCCGGAGATGAAAGATCTTTTTGAAAAAGGAGACATCTTTCTCAATGATGCGAGTCGTGACTCCGCCGTTGTCATTACCCGCACCGTGACCGAGAGGGTGGACGGGACGGAACAGAAGCGGCATGTGGTCATTCCGATCCATTTCGCCAAGACGCCTTACAATAAAGAGGAAGGAAAGGTCTGGTTTGGTTTGGGCAGCATCAACCGGTTGGGATTGCTTCCCGGGACCGTCTATAAAGTACGTGACTGGACCGCGAACACGGTCTATGAGCGGGAACACACGTTAGCCTCTCTTTCCAGGGAAGGCTGGCGCGTGGGCGTGCCTGTTGTGAAGCGCAAGGACCCTGCCGGAGTTCAGCAGTCGGGATGGCGTTTCCAGGTGCTCCAGATGATCCCCGTCGGCATAAACCGCCCTGACGCGCCGGTAGCGAGCGGCGAAAGGCCCGCTGCGTGGAGCGAGCGGAGCGAGTTGCGTGCAGTAGCGCAGGCCGCGGCAAAGGGTATGGTGACGGCGGCTCCGGCAGCGTCCTTTGCCGTGTTTTTTGCCGGCGTTTTGAAATACCACGCCCGGGCCGAACTGCGTAACGCGGCGGCTGACGAAGCCCGGGTTCGCAAGGAGCTTGAGGAAGTGGCCGCCTCCCATCCTGACGAAGGCGTTCGCAAGACCGCAAAATTGTTCCTCGGGCATGAACTGGTTTCGGGTGGCCGCAAAGGTTTTGAAGGGCTGTTTCGCGCGAGCCGCTTTCTTGAAAGTCTGAAACCCCCGGTGACGGTCCGCGCCGAGGCCAGGACTTCCGTGAAAAAGGCGAAAGGACCGTCCTCCGCCGAAAAGAGCCGGGCCGCCCTCGTGACTGCCCTCGAACAGAAACCGGATGTCGAACTTATCCGCCGCTACGGCGCGATGAATAAACGGGCGATCCCTGAGGTGGTACAGGATGAGATTGCGGCGATTGTTGACCGTTTTGAAACACAGTTCACGCTTTCGAAGGACGACCGGGCATTTCTGATCGTGACGATCGGCGAATACGCCGCTGCCGTGGAGTGGGCTAAAAAAGACGAAGCGGCCGGGGAAACGGCGACCCTTGAAAAGCTCTATGCGGATTCTCTCGTGATCAAGCGTGGCGGCAGGGAATATCCGAGAGATACGGAGATCGGGATAACGGTCCGCGGAACGAAACGCGTTGTCCGTGTTAGCGGAAGGTTTATTAAAGAAAACCAGGACGGGATCCGGACGATCCTGGAGGCCCTGGTGCCGCCGCCGGCCAAAACGGTTCAAGGAATGCCGCCGGTCATTTCCCTGAAGGACCTTTTCGGGCACAACACCGAAAGACCGCTGCGGCCGCAGGAAGAGATCGCGCTTGCCCTGGGTGTGAAGCTCGGTCTCTGGAAGCTCGAGCGCGAAGGGACCGGCATTACCGTCATCCCGTCCGTTAAAACGGAAAACGAATCCGCGGCTGAGGCGCCTTTGGACGGCTCTGCTGCCCCCCGCGCGGAAACGCGTTCGACAGAAACACGGCCTCAGAAGATCGCGGGCGAATTGAGAGGTCTTGTCACGGCCTCCGGCCCGGTGTTGACCTATAAGGAGTTTCTCCTGGATCATGAACGCCTGAGTGGTGCGTCCGAACGCGCGATGCGCGCCGTGACGGAAAAGATCATGGACGGGATCGTACCGCTTCTCGCGTATTCCTATGAAATCAAAAACATCATCCTTGAAAATCTGGCCCCGGTCGCCAGGGTGACCGCGCCCGTCACGGTGGCGAGCTGGCCGGAGAAATTCCAGAGCGAATTCACCGTCCGGATGCTTCGGCGGTCGCTTGGGGTCAAAACGCTCCAGGCGAACGACGCGCTTGTGCTTGACCCCGAAACCGCTTTCAAGCGCGGTCTTGTTTATGTGATCCGCAATGTGTTTGGCAATATCCGCACGGTTGTCCTGACGGAAGATCCTGCGGACCTTGGTTTCCTTGAAAAGATCAACGCCCGGCTCCGCCAGGCCAACCGGCCTCCCATCCTGCCGGCCGCTGATCTGGATGAAGCGACGAGAAAACTCCTGGACGCCGATCGGGAAACCGGGGCCCGCGGCACTTCCCTGAATCTGAAGGCCATGATTTTCGCGGGAGCGAACAATCCGCAGGCGGCGCTTCTGGCCGAGCAGTTGAAGGACAATGTTGTCACGATCGACCAGAAGATGTTCCGGAACTTCCTCAACCTGGCCGGTCTCGGCGTGAGTCAGATGGTCGAACAGATGCAGGCCGAGTACCTCGCGACGGCGAGAAGCGCGTAAGCTGTCACAGGGCCGCAAGACCGCCGCCCTTTCTGAAAGGTTTTCATGCGGGGTGCGGCAGAGTACTTGTGGCGATTTATGCGGTGTGTGGCATATAATATCGCTCCTATGAAAACTTCCCCGCAACTGATCCGGGTCGGCCACAGCCCCGATCCCGACGATGCGTTCATGTTCTACGCGCTCGCGCACGAGAAGATCGATATGCGCGGGTTCCGCGTGGAGCACGTGATCGAAGACATAGAGTCCCTCAATCAGCGGGCGCTGAAAGGGGAGCTCGAAGTCACGGCCGTCTCCTGTCACGCCTTTGCGTATCTTTCCGAAAGATATGCCGTCATGCGCTCGGGTGCGAGCGTTGGTGACGATTACGGGCCGATCCTTGTTAAAAAGCCCGGGTCCGGGGGCCGGGGTTCGGGCCCCGATTTTGAAAATAAAAAAATCGCGGTTCCGGGAAAACTGACAACAGCCAGTCTGGTCCTTCAGCTGTACGCAAAAACCGGAAGCAATTCCCCGCACTCCGCACTCCGCATGCCGTACAAAGCGGTTTTTACGCCATTTGACAAGATTTTTGATGCGGTAAAAAACGGCGAGGCGGACTACGGTCTCATCATCCACGAGGGCCAGATCACCTATGAAAAACACGGCTTCGAGCTTGCCGCCGATCTCGGAAAATGGTGGCTGGCTCACACGGGGCTGCCGCTTCCCCTCGGAATCGACATCATCCGAAAGGACCTCGGGCCGGAGACGATGCGGCGGTTCGCGGAGCTCTTCAGGGAAAGCATTCAATATGCCTTGAATCACCGGAAAGAAGCATTAAAATACGCGAGCCGATTCGGCCGGGGCCTTGCCGACGACTTAAACGACCGGTTTGTCGGGATGTATGTGAACGACTACACGGTTGAACTCGGCGCGAACGGCGAAGCGGGGTTTCGCAGGTTGATGGACGAAGCGTACGCCGCGAAGATCATCCCTCATCAAGTGAAACCGGAATTCATTTAAATACCGGTACGGAATGCGGAGTTTCAGGCGCGGAATAAAATCCGTCAAAGCGGGCTCCGTGCCCCGCACCTCTTCTCACTCCATATAGAAGGAATTTATGAGCAACGACGAATTGCGCGGTAAAGTGGTGGAAGTGGCACGGAAACACAAGGCGAGCTGGATCGAGCTCGGGCAGTACCTTTTCTCCATCTCAAAGGACAGGATTTTCAGGGAATGGGGGTACAACACCTTCGAAGCGTACTGCGTCAGGGAGCTCAAGATCCGTGAGGCGACGGCTTCAAAACTCCTCAAATCTTACTCGTTTCTCGAAAGGGAGGAGCCGCGCATGGTGAAACCGGAATACACGACCGAAGAGGAGCCCCGGAAGATCCCGGATTACGAGGCCGTGAACCTGCTGCGTCTCGCGAAACAGAACAAGAACATACCGGTCCAGGAGTTTGCGGAACTCCGCCATGAGGTTCTCAACGAAGCCAGGGAATTCAGGGATGTCCGCGCGAAGGTAAAAGCGATTGTCGCGGAACGGAAGCCGAAGGACACGCCCGAGGCCAGGGAAGCAAAGCGTAGTTCCGCGATCCGGCGTTTGATCGGGTTTCTGAACGGCGCTAAAAAACAGCTGGAAGACGAAGACCTCGTTCCCGATCATCTCCTCAGGCAGATCGAGGCCCTGGCAGCAAAGCTCGAAGATCAACTCCACTAAGACCGGAATTTGTTTGTGTCCCCGGATTTTACGAGCTTCCGGGCATCCGCCAAACCTCCCGGGCGGATTCATCCGATGCCTTGCGGCGAGCTAGTCCCGAGTTCCTGAAAACAGTTTCTCTTTCTTTTTTCGCGGCCATTCCTTGATCTCGCACTCCCGGATCAGTGCCCGGGAACGCGTGCCGCAGGTTTCCTGATAAACGAGTTCGACCGGTCGCCGCGTCCGTGTGTAGCGGGCCGCCTTCCCGTTCTGGTGCATCCGGAAGCGCCGTTCGATATCATTCGTGATCCCCGTGTAGAGAGACCCGTCCCCGCACTTCAGGATATAAAGCGACCATTTGTCCCCGACGCGCTTTTTCTTTTTGATCGTCTCTTTTTTTGCGAGGCCTTCCAGCATGCGTTTGTATTTGGGATGCATGGTAAAAATCCGTGATCAGGAACCCGTTTGTTTCCATGGACTCTGCGGGTCCGGGTCCCGGCGCCTAGTTTCTTTTGAATTTACGGTGATATTTCACAGTCACAAAAACGACGCCCGTGAAAAAAAGAAGGTTCGCGTAGCCGAAGAGCCGGAACACAGTATCGTTCGATACGAAGGCCGCGGGTGACATGAGAAGGATACAGATCCAGACGCCGAAGAGCCAGACCAGGCTGATGTCGTCGGCGGACTTTCGCTTCACGACCCTCATGATAAGCGGGATGTTGAACAGGGGGAGGATGATGCCCGCGAGGGCGCTGACCTGCATGATGAACTGTTTCATAGAAACCTTTCCTGATAATGGGACCCGGATGAGCCCCGGGTTATAGTTCCAGCACCTTCGGGAATCGGGTGAGGTTGATACAGCCGTTCTTCGTCACGAGCACGACATCTTCCAGTCTCACTCCGCCCGTGCCTTTGTAATAAAGCCCCGGTTCGACCGTGACAACTTGCCCCGCCTTCAGGATATCCTCGCCCGGTCCGAGGCGCGGCGGTT
>MWBI01000118.1 GCA_002068945.1 Candidatus Omnitrophica bacterium ADurb.Bin314 | reverse complement strand
TATCTCGAGCAGTTCGCGGGTTCAAAGCCTTATTTCCTGCCGACGCATCCGGTTCGGTCCGCTCGTGAGGCGCTGGAGCGGTTGCAGGCGGACCAGGTTTCGGTGGTTCTCGAAATCCCGCCGAATTTCGGCAGGGATCTCCGCAAGAACGATCAGCCCCAAGTGTTGGCGGAGGTGGATGCGGCCATGACGTTTCGGGGCGAGACGGTCGCGCAATATGTCCAGGCGGTCCACAATACCATGCTGCAGAACCCCGCGAACGGGCTTCATCTGCCTCCACTCAGGAATACGGCGCAGTTCCAGGAGCGGTATATGTACAACCCCACGTTCGAAAGTGTTTATTCGATCGTGCCGAGCATTCCCGCGCTGCTCCTCGTCCTGATCCCGGCGATCCTGATGGCGGTCAGCATTGTGCGCGAAAAGGAACTCGGTTCGATGATCAATTTCTATGTCACGCCCACGGGAAAGATGGAATATCTTTTGGGAAAGCAGCTGCCTTATGTCGTGATCGGAATGCTGAATTTCGCGATCCTGGCGGCCATGGCCCGCTTTGTGTTCGGGGTGCCGGTCAAAGGCAGTTTTTTGCTCCTGGCCCTGACCACGCTGCTCTATGTCACGTCAACGACCGGCGTCGGGATGCTGATCTCAAGTTTTACCTCGAGCCAGGTTGCGGCGGTCTTCGTGACGGCGATCCTCACGATCACGCCGACCATCCAGTTCTCGGGTCTGCTGCAACCCGTGTCGACCCTGATGGGGAAGGCGCGCATTGTCGGAATGATCTGGCCGACCACCTATTACATGCATTCGAGCGTCGGGGCTTACACGAAAGGTCTCAGTCCCGGTCTCATGTTTCAGGATATCGTCTTCCTGCTTTGCTGCATCCCGGTCCTCTGGGTATTCAGCATGCTGGGTTTGAGGAAACAGGAGAAATAACGATGAGGGCATTCCTTAACATCTTTTGGCTGGGACTCAAGGAACTTCGCAGTCTCGTCAGCGACCGGGTGATGCTCCTTTTTGTGATCTACGCCTTCACGTTCGCGATCTACATTCAGGCGACAGGAACTTCGAACGAGGTCAATAACGCGTCGATCGCCATCGTGGACGAAGACGTCTCGGCCCTTTCAAAAGAACTCTTTACGGTTTTCTACCCTCCCCGGTTCCAGATTCCGAAGAAGATCGATGCGAGCACGATCGAGGATGCGATGGACCGGAGCCTTTACATGTTCGTCGTTGTGATCCCGCCCCGTTTCGAGGAAGACCTCAAGGCGGGACGCAATCCCGAGATTCAGATCAATATCGACGCGACGGCCATGCAGCAAGCCGGGATCGGCACGAATTACATCAAGAACATCATCAGCAAACGGATCTCGAACTATCTGAAACGCACGGACGAAGAAGACTCCCCGCCGATCCGGCTGATCGTCCGGAAACTTTTCAATCCGAACGGTACGGCTTCCTGGTTCCTGAGCGTGGTCGCGATTATCAACCAGATCACGCTGCTCACGATCGTGCTGACGGGTGCGGCGGTGATCCGCGAGCGCGAGCACGGAACGCTCGAGCATCTGCTCGTCATGCCGCTTACCGCGTTCGAAATCGCGATGGCGAAGGTGTGGGCCAATGGTCTTGTGATCCTGATCGCGACGGCGGTTTCTCTCGTCACTGTGGTCGGCATGGCGCTGAAAGTCCCGTTCGCGGGTTCACACCTGCTGTGGTTCATCGGGGTCGTGCTCTATCTTTTCTTCGCGACGGCGCTCGGAATCTTCCTTGGGACAATCTCGCGGTCGATGGCCCAGTTCGCGCTGTTGAACATCCTTGTGGTCCTTGTGCTGATGCTGCTTTCGGGCGGTTCGACCCCCGTCGAGAGTCAGCCGGCATGGCTGCAACAGCTCACGTTCTTTCTGCCCTCAAGACATTTTGTCAGCTTTTCGCAGGTGATCATCTACCGGGGCGGGGGGCTGAGCGCGGTTTGGCCCCAATTCGCGATGGTTGGCGTGACCGGTCTTGCCTTTTTTGGGTATAGCCTGGCTCTTTTCAGGAAGTCGATCGCCGTTACGAAGTGAGCCGCGGACAGTTTCGCCTCGACTTGGAAAAATGCAGTGGGTATAATCCTGGAAATTCCGACGGCCGGTGCCGGTAAAAGCGGTCCCTGAAAGATGCTTTTCTCGCGTTGTTCCTGACAAGTGGTTCGGGTTTTGCTACATGCCCGCAAAAGAGGAGTGCCAGATGAGAATTGCGACTGTTTTTCTCGTTTTGACCGTGCTTTTTTCCGGCTGTGCGATCGGACCCCGATACCACACGCCGGAGACCCAGGTCCCCTCCGAATACCGCGAAGCGGAATCAGTCGAGAGCGCCGAATGCATGGCGGATGTGCCGTGGTGGCAGGTTTTCGGCGATTCGTCCCTTCAGAGTCTGATCCGCGAATCGCTCCGCAGCAATTTCGATCTCAGGGCCGCGGCGGCCCGGGTGGATGAGGCGCGCGCGATGATCGGCGTGGCCAGGGCGGACCTCCTCCCGCAGTCGGATCTTGTTGCGGGTGCCCGC
>MWBI01000117.1 GCA_002068945.1 Candidatus Omnitrophica bacterium ADurb.Bin314 | reverse complement strand
CCCCGCCGGTCTCGCGTCACTTTGTGTCGGCGGCGGGCAGGGCGGTGCTGTGTTGCTCGAGTTGTAAAGGCGCATAAAAACATTAAGAAAACGCGGGATTTTTCGATATAATCAGAAGCGTATCGCTTCACGGTCCGTATCCACGCTTGTCAAACAGAGTGAGGTGTTGTTTGAAACTGAATGTCATCATACGGGTTTGCGCGCTGATCGGGATCGTGGCAGTCCATTTTGCGGCAACGAACAGTGCCAGATCAGGGACCGCTCCCTCGAATCGGAAAGTGCAGGCCGTCACCTCGCCGCAATCCATGATCAGCGACCAGATCGCGAAATTCGTGGGCCGAAAGACGGGTAAAGAGCTCATGGAGGAGCGATCGAAACAAACGGCTGTGCCGGCGAAGCCGGCGTCGAAAGGCGTTTCCGTTCCCGCTGCCCGGACGTCCCCGAAAACAGTTGCGGCCTCTTCGCGCACCGCGAAGCCCGGCTATGTTCCGCCGGCGCCTCCGACAAAACAGCCTCCGCAGGTCAGTCAGATCCGGCAGGAAGTTCAAAGGATCCTGGATCTCAACGCCAGGATAAAAAGCCTCCAGTCGAACCAGGCGGCACAGCTACAGCGCGTTCAGGAGCAGGCCCGGATCCATCAAAAGATCCTCGATCAGATCGAATCATCCCAGGTGACGAAAACCGCGTCACAGTCCCCTTCCCGGGACGCCCTGATCGCGCAAGAGAAACTTCGGATCATTCATGACGAAACGGTGCGCGGTCGTAGCGCCCTCGAGGCCGCTCAGACCGGAGGTTCTTCGTCAACCTCCGCGAACCAGACCTCAATGACGGTTTCCGCGGACAGCGGATCTTCCCCTTTGCGATCCTGAACCGTTTGCGCCGCTATGGCAGTCAGCCCCGCATTTCCGTCCGATGAATGTTTTGACGTTGACTCCAGCATCCCCTCCAATTTTTTGAGACGGGCGTCTTTTTTTTGCGACCGGACGGCGCTGCGTTTCAAAACGGCCGGCTGTCATGACGGAAAGATCTCCTGGCGTCAGTGGATGCTCAGTGTCCGGCGCACGGCTATGGGGCTTCAGGCCCTCGGAGTCCAAAAAGGCGACCGCATCGGCATTCTTTCGGAGAATCGCCCGGAATGGACGTTCGCCGACCTCGGCGCGCTCAGCCTTGGCGCGATCGTTGTGCCGCTTTACCCCACGTCCTCGGTTGACGACATTGCCTTCATTGTCCGGAATGCCAGGCTGAAAGCTCTCTTTGTTTCAACCGTGGATCAACTCCGTCGCGTTCAGGACCCCGCTCTCGGGTTTGGTGAACGGTCCGTGATCATATTTGATCCTGTGCCGGATGGTGCCGCCCTGACGATCGGGGAACTTCAACGGATCGGCAGGGACCGCGAGTTGAATAATGACAGGGCGTTTGAAAAGTGTCTCGAACAGGTTTCGGCTGATGATCCGGCGACGATCATTTATACGTCCGGGACGACCGGAGCGCCCAAGGGTGTGATACTCACCCACCGGAGTTTCATGGCCACCTGCTCGGGGGCGAGGCATTATGTGCCGATGGGGAAAAGGGATGTTGTCGTGTCATTCCTGCCGCTGAGCCATGTTTTCGAGCGGGCCGCGGGTTACTATTTCTCGGCCCTTCAGGGTGTCTGTATCGTATTTGCGGAAAACATGCAGACGGTGGCGGATGATGTCCGGCTCGCCAGGCCGACGGTGATGTTCGCTGTCCCGCGTTTTTTTGAGAAGGCGCAGAGCCGGATCCTCGGTGAAGTTGAGCGGTCCGGGACTTTTGTGAAGATGTTATTCCGATTTGCGATGTGGGTTGGCGGGCGGGTGTGTCGGTGCGAAAAAGAAGGCGTGAGAACACCGGCCCGGCTCCGGGTTCTTCACGCCCTTGTCAAGCGGGTTGTCCTTTCGAAGATTCCCGCCGCGTTTGGTGGCCGGATGCGGTTTTTTGTTTCGGGAGGAGCGCCTCTTGCTCCGGAACTTGCCCGATTCATGTATTCGGCAGGACTTTTGATCCTTGAGGGGTATGGCCTGACGGAAGTTCCCGTGATTGCGGTCAACGCTCCGTTTGCCCGTCGCTGCGGCAGCGTCGGGCGGCCGTTTCCGAATCTTCGGGTCCGGATCGCCTCGGATGGCGAAATCCTTGTTGCCGGCCCGGGTAATATGTCGGGATATTACGGAAATCCGGAAGGGGCGAACGAAAGCGTGAAGGACGGCTGGTTCTTGACGGGGGATATCGGACATCTTGATCCTGAAGGGTATCTGCATATCACGGACCGCAAGAAGGATATCATCGTAACGGCGGGCGGCAAGAACGTTGCCCCGACCCGTATCGAAGGGCGCATCCTTGCTGACAGCTTGTTCTCTCATGGGATGGTTGTGGGCGATAAGAAACCATATCTTGCGGCTTTGATCGTTCCGCATCGGGAAAACCTGGTCGCAATGGCGGAGGCAGCCGGAGTTCCGGTCGGGGAAATGTCGTACGCCGACCTTCTCAGGCATGAGACGGTTCGGGAGATCGTCCGCAGGCGGCTTGAGTCCTGCCTGGAGGGTTTGGCGGGTTATGAGCGGATCAAGGCGTTTGATCTTCTCGAAAAAGATTTTTCGGCAGCGGCGGGGGAGTTGACCCCGACCCTCAAGATTCGCCGCCGCGTGGTCGCGGAACATTTCCGGGACAGGATTGACGCGATGTATCGCGGCGCGGATGAGGCATGGTCAAAGCGAGGGGACGTGCCGTGTCAGCGGTAACGCCGGGATGGGCGGAAGAGAAGTTCCCGGGAGACCCCGGAGTCGAGCTGTCCTGTCGATGGCTTGACCATCCGAACCCGATCCATACGCTTGTGATCCTTCACGGATACGGGGAGCACTCCGGGCGGTACCTCAAGTTTGCGGACCGGCTTTCCGGAATGCGTCTTCGCGTGGCTGTTCTTGATTATCGGGGGATGGGGGACGCGGACGCTGCGAAAGAAGCGGTATTGTTCGACGATTACCTGACCGACGTCAGTTCTCTTGTCACGCATTTGCGGATTCGTCACGGAGTGAAGGGGGGTATTGTGTTTTTGGGGCATAGCCTGGGCGGTCTCGTGGCGTTCGAATGGGCCCGTCAGAACCCGGCGGAGGTCAAGCGATTGATCCTTTCGGCGCCGTTCATCGGTTTTCCGAATCTCCCGTTCTGGCGCGCTGTCAACGCGATAGTCCGGTTTCTGTTCCCCGCGCATGTCTATAAAAACCCGGTCATTCCCACGCGTCTGACCCATGATCCTGAAGAAACGCGGCTCTACCGGAGTGATCCGCTCATCAAACGGTATATCTCCGCGAAGCTGATCGGATCGATCTTTGATCGCATTGCCGCGATCTGGAAAGCGGAATCACTTGTGATGCCGTGCCCCGTGCACGTGCTGGCCGCGGGAGATGAGCGGATCGTGGATTCTCGCGCGGCGCGAAAATTCTTTGACCGGCTCGTCGCGCCCGGCAAGGAGTTTTCGCGTTTTGAAGGGTTTTATCATGAGATCTTTAACGAGGTCGGCCAGAAACAGCCCTTCAATGTTTTAAAGACAATTCTTGAGGATTGTGTATAATACGACACCTTTTTTGGACGAGGGCCCGTTCGGGTTTGATCCGGAGAAGGTCTGCATTCTGATTGAAGTTTTAGTAAAAGTAAGGGCCTGTAGCTCAGCTGGGAGAGCGCCGCATTCGCATTGCGGAGGTCAGGAGTTCGATCCTCCTCAGGTCCAGTCCTCGTACAAATCCCCAAGGTTGACTGGGCCAGTCCTTGCAAACCCGCAGATTGTTTTAAGGAATGCAAGGGCAGGTCCAGTCCTCGTACAAATCCCCAAGGTTGACTGGGCCAGTCCCAATCCCGTGCAATTTCATCGCAGCAGAAATTGCGGCAGTCCTCACCAGTCGTTCAAAATAATGGGGGGTGCGGGCAGGGCCACCCGCCTTTAATGTCAGTGATGCGCCGTTCGTTCTCCACGCAGGGGAGCGAACGGCCTTTTTTATATCGAAGTTGCTTTCATGGTAATTGTGAGTTCCGCTATAAAACTATTTATAAATTATTTACTTTTCAAAATCAAAAGAGGTTCCTTGGGGCCGTTTTAAGGGGACTTTAGGCGTAATTTTGTTAAGAGTTGTTTCTTAAAAATTAAAAAAATTAAAGGCTGATTGTAACTACTTATAAATAAAGAGGATGCGAAGATAACAAAAATTTGAAAAATTTGACAAGCGGAAAATTAGCGGCTATATTCCTACTAGGTTTATAAAGACTTTATCCAAAGTTTAATGATATCTTGTTTTTTCTTTGCTATACAGCGAGATAAAAAAGGGAGGACGGCAATCCGACCATGATAGCTTGGCAGCAACCTGCATGTAAGCCCTGGCTTCGTTCCGTTGCGCTTTTTACCGTCATTGTCTTCACTTTTACCTCCGTTGTTTTTGACACCGGCCTCAGCAAGGCCCAGGCGCAGGCGGCCGTTTCCCAGACGCAACTCGACCCTGCTTCCGCTCCCGCGCCGTTCCCGCTTTCCCGGATCGTTGACCGGCCTGACCTTCCCGATACCTACGGCACGATCAAATCCTCGTACAAGGGGAACCGCGACGCCTTTGTCATCCATATCCAGGACGCTCACATCAATGAGGATGCCCAGCGGAACATCGCGAACATCATTCGCCACTTCAACGAAAAGTACCAGCTTGGTCTCGTGAACCTCGAAGGCGCGAGCGGAGAACTCTACACGGAACTCTTTTCGTTCTTCCCGAACCGGGAAGCCCGCAAAAAGGTCGCCGATTATTTTCTCCGCGAAGGCCGTCTCACGGGTCCCGAGTACCTCGCGATCGTCGATCGCGCGCCGGTCCTTCTGAACGGCGTCGAGGACCCGGACCTTTACGAAGAGAACCGCCTGGCCTACGTGCAGTCGCTCGAATTCAAGGCGGCGGACGAGGAAGTGCTCGCGCAGGTGTCGAAGGTCCTTGACGGTGTCGGACGTTTTGTGTTCCCGGAAGAGATCCGCGAGCTCTATCGCCGCCGCGCGGGATTTCAGGATGGCGGCCGCGAAATGGTCTCTTATGTGCGCTATCTCGTCGAACTGGCGCACAAGAACGGCATATCGCTCGGCGATTATCCCGCGATGCATTCGCTGCTTGCCCTCGTGGACCTCGAAAAGCAGGTGGATTTCGGGAAGGCCGAAAAAGAGGTCGATCTCCTGATCCAGGACCTGAAAAAACTTGTCTCCCGCGAAAAACTGACGCGCTTCCTCACAAACACCGTCCACTTCCGCATGAACAAGATGAAGCGGTCCGATTATTACGGTTACCTCCAGGACGAGGTCAAGGCGGCGTTCGACAATTCCACGGACGGCGCGGCGCTGAAAGAGAAATACGCGAACGTCCTTGCCTATATCAGCTACATGCGCCTGTATGATTCCGTGGACGTGCGGATATTCGACGAGATCGACGGCCTCGAGAAAGCGGTCAAGGCGAGGGTGTTCACGACGGACGATCAGATCCGGCTTGACCACCTCCGCCGGATTTACGATATCTGCCAGAAGATGTTTGACTTCACGCTCACGAAGCAGGACGCGGAATTCTATTACACCCATCAGAACGAGTTCAAGGCGGCGACTTTCTCGGATTTTCTCAAACCGCTCACCAGGAAGTACCACTTCTCCTACGGATTGCCGTCCCAACTGGAGATACTCGATCGGGATCTGCCGCGCGTCGAGCGCTTCTATGAAGCCGCTCTGAAGCGCGACCAGGTCCTGATCGAGCGAGCGGTTGAGAAAACCTCCGAGACGGGGGCCCGGCTCTCCGCCATTGTGACCGGCGGTTTTCATACGCCCGGCATCGAGCGTTACCTGAGGGAGAAGGGCATTTCCTATATAGTAGTCGCCCCGCGCATTTCCGCGATCGACACCAGGAGAGAGGCTGCCTTGTATGACGCGGCTCTTCGCGAAGCCCCTCTTGCCATAGAGAAGGTCCTCTCCGAAGCTTATCTTCAGCCAAAGTCATCCGTGCTGAACGATCCGCGCTATCAATTGCAGCCACCCCGCGGAACTCCGACGCTCGCCGAACTCCGTGAGGGCGATCCCAAGCGCCTTTCGTTCGCCCGCGCCGAGGTCAGGATGACCGCCATCGCAAGCATCGCGGAAGCAGAGGATGCCACAGCGGCCATGGAACGGGTCCGGGCTGCCATTCCGACCCTCGGTCCTGTTGCGAGACCCTTTGTCGAAAACGAGCTTTCAAAGTTTAATCATGCTTATATGGATAGGGCTGAGAACGTGATCTGGATGTTCAACGGTCCTGAAACCTTCGCTTTGGTTGTCAGGGATGCGGCCAAGCGGAATGCTCCTAAACGGGAAGTTCTGCTCTCCGGAGCTCGTGGCGCGACTCAAACCTATCAGCTTGGCGATCTGTCGGTGGTCTATTATCCGAAGATCGATCGGGATACGGCGAAGATTCCTCAGTGGATTCTGGCTCAATATTACTCTCAAGCCGGTATTTCCACGACGACGGTCGGCGGGGGCGTCACCGCGACGATGGGACAGTTACATGCGGCGAAACCTTCCGCCCCTGCGGTTAAGGACGCCGCCGCGCCCCAACTTGAGCGTCGTATTAAGGATAACCTTGCGGTGCTGAACGCGTATCTCGAGGCTAATTTTTCGAAGGACGCCTGCGTCACACTGGATCCGGGACGCATCCTGACGCCCGGCAATGATGGGCAGGCGAAAGCGGTCCGGACGATCCTTCTTGATGAGGCTTTCGGCGCAAAACTCGAGGTTTTGTCCGGTATGGCCGCGAACGCGCGGAGCGCCTTGACCCATGCTGTCGCTTTGAAGCTGCTCCGGTATTCCAGAAGTCTGGACGCCTTCAGGACCGCGGTCGCGACGGCGGAATGGCTCGCCGTTCAGGGGATCATTGTCAATTATGCGAACATCCTGACCTATTCCGAAGCCGGAAAGAGGGAAGCGTTCCTCAAGTCAAAATATTCGGCGGAAAAAGACGCCGATGACTGGATGCGGATCGCGGAAGAATATTTCACGGACAAACAGATCACAACGGCTGAAGGCGCGCTCAAGGAAGCCGAACTTTTGATCGCGAAAAATGACGCCGCGCGTCTCGAACGGCTTGCCGCGCTGAAGCAGAAGATCTCCGGGGCGCAGGTTTCCGAGTCCAGGGTCCCCGCGGCTCCTGCCGTTACGCCCGTCCTGACCGAAAAGGAAGTGGAGTTTTCCAAAACGTATGGTCCGGAACTCGAACCGCTCCTTCGCGCAGAACTGGAAGGCCTCCGCGCGGCCGGCATCACGCCAAACCTTGACACCATGAAGGTCCAGGTGTCCGCGGGTATCGATCTTGCCAAAGGCAATCTTTACAAGATCCCGATGGGTTTCGGTAAGACGCTGACCCTGCGCGTGGCCGGATATCTGCTTACCAATAACAAAGACAAGACAAAGAATTACACCACGGCGCAGGGGAAAGGGACTCTTGTCGCCACCGTCAACGATGATCTCGCGTTCCGCGATGCCCTGTCGGCGGGAGCCATCTTTTCGAAGTTCGGGACCCGCGTCGGCGTTATCAAGGATGAAATGGTCAAACGGACCGTGGACGGCAAGGAAACTGAAGTGCCGGACAAAGTCGGCTATTTTTATGACGCCGAAACGGGTGAGATGAAAAAAACCGCGGCCGATGAAGTCTATCGTGATGCCGACATCATTTACGGGACGATCGACAAGTTCGTGCACCGCTCGCTGGATGAAGAACTCGCGCTCGACAAGGACCATGTGATCTTTTCCGGACGAAAATACTTTGTTCTTTTTGACGAAGCTGACGAGCCTCTGACCTATCAGTCGACGAATCCGTTCATTATCTCGGGTGGTGAGAAAGCTGACGCGTTTCTTGCCCGCTCTCAGCATATTCGTGCGCGAATGCTCGCGCTGGAGATTCTTGCCGCGGAAGAACAATCGGCCGGAAAGGCCCTCGTGAACCGGTCCAGGGCGGCTTCGAAGAAGATTACGTTGACCGATGCCGGTCTGGAGCGGCTTGGCGAGGTCCTGAAGGGGCAGGGATCAGAGCTTCTGGCCGGAACGGGGCTTGGCGCGGATACGACGCTCTGGAAGCAGCTCGTTGAACTGGCCCTGTCAGTTGAGCTCGCGTATAACGCTCCCGGGGAGAAAAAACAGTATGAGATCGTAACGGATAAAAACGGCGTCAAGGAGATCGTCATTATCGGGGAAAACGGCAAGCTTCAGCCGGGATCGCGCTGGTCGAACGGGATTCACACTGCTGTTGAGGTCAAGCATATGGCCGAAGGCGTAGAGGTGAAGCTGGATCAGGGGACCCGGAACATGACGAAGCTCGGTAAGTTCCTCATGAAAAGCGGGCTGGTCGAAAATTTCGGAGGCGCCAGCGGAACGATGGACCTTGAGGCCATGAAAGCTAACTATAACAAGACGCCGGTGGAGCCTGATGTCGGGCCGGGCAGCCGCACGGAAACACTTCAGATCTATAAAACGGAAGCGGACAAGTGGGCCGCGTTCCGCGACGATGTGATCGCTCAGCACGCCAAAGACATCCCTATCATTATCCAGGTTGCGGATGGTCAGGTCGACCGGGTGGCCCAGGATCTTCTCGATCACGGGCTTCCCAAAGATACGGTCATCCGCAAGTTTGACGCCGGTTCGGATACGGACCTTGCCGCCATTGAAAAACACGGCGGCGAAGCGGGTGCGATCACGATCGTGACCCGGCGCGGCGGCCGCGGTGTCGATATCAAGCTGACGGAGGTCTTTAAGAAACTGAACGATGAAATGGCGAAGACCGGAAGGGTGTTTACCGGTTATTCGACCTTCATCGATCCGATCGAAGCTAATGACATTCAGTTCCGAGGTCGTGTCGGACGCCGCGGGGAACCGGGCGTTTTCAAGGCTTTCTGGTCGCTCGAAGATTCCATTTTCGGGGAGTACCTCGAAACTCCGGGAGTGAAAGCGGTTTTAGCGGCCCTTCGCGGGGAGTTCAATGCCGCCGGTGATCCGGTCATCGAAACCGCCAAGCCCGGAGAAAAAGGGCCGACGGATATTGCCGATCTCATTGCCGCGATGCGCCGCTCGATCATGGATTCCAGGATCAAACAGGCCAAGTCGGAAGAACAGTATGATGATGAGATCGACCGCCGCAAGGCGGAGTTCCTCAAACTCCGCGAGGCGGTACTCAACGAAAATTACTCGGATGTGGCGCTTAACGATGCGCTTCCCGGCATTGCCGCGGCAGCCGCGGGAATCGCGCCGGCCGATAAAGTGACTTTCCGCCGGGGTATCCTCGAAGTGCTGGACCGCGGGCTGAGCCGTTATCTGGATCCCGTCGGCAACGCGCGCGCCGACCTTGTTCGTGAGTCGCAGGAAGACTGGATTGGCGCTGCCGCCCAGCAGGACCCCTACGTGAAATTCCGCGGCATCTCCGCGTCCGCGCACGCGAACGCGATGGATTTTGTTCGGTTGCTCGCGTCGCAGAAGACGATGGGGAGAATCAGCGCCGAGAGGGCGCAGCCGTTCTTCAATATCAACTGGACCACGGTCCGCACCAAGGTCGTCAGTTACGGAGTGATCGGCTCCGTCATTGCGGGGATGGTTTGGTTCATAAGCGCCGCCACAAAGTATATCGGTATTGTTCAGGCTCTTGCATCTACGGGCGCGACGATGGCCGAGGTTGTCGCGAAATTTAAACTTCTCAGCATGCTCGCGTCCGCGTTCACCGCGCTCCCCGCGGCCTTATGGGTGGTAGCCGCAATCGTTCTTGTCGCGGTCGGGTTTACGCTGACCCAGCTTTACGTCAAACGTTTCTCGCAAAGCTATAAAGGTCAGCAGAAATTATCACTCGCATTCAAGGGGCTTGCGACCAGGCAGGAGGCCGCCGAAGCCCTGCTTTCATTCCCTGTGCAGCTTTTGACGATGACGGGGGCCATGATGCCGGCGACGTCGCTTTTTGCGCTTATCGCGGCTCTTGCCTTCCCCGTGACGGCGCCTGTTCTGATCCCTGCCGCGGTTGTGATGGCCGCGATCGGCGTTCTTTCCTCCGTTGCCCTCATTGCGTTCAACTACAAAAGGCACATCAAAGACACAAAACTCGATCAGGCAAGCAATTTTTCCCGGGGGCTTCGCGTGGTTTTCTTCGGTCTCACGGCGATTACCGGCGGTGGCATGCTCTTGATGCTGGTCCCGTCCATGGTGCCGGGGTTGCTTGCGGCGGTTGCCATCGGTCTTACGGGTTATCTCCTTAATAACAGGTACCTTGAGGCCTATGGAAAAACGCTTGAGACAACGAAACCCGCAAAACACGCGGCATGGGTCGGATTTGGCGTCGCGGCGCTCGTGTTCTCGGGTCTTTTCGCCCTTGCCGTCGCGGCCGGGACATTCGGTTCTGTGCTCGCGGGGGTTATGGTGCTGAGTTCTCTTATCCTTGTGATTACGACTGTTCTTAATTTTATCGCGCTCCCGCAGCTCTCCTACCGTTTCGCGACCGTGGAATCAAAAACCGTGGGTGGATCGGCTGCTTCGCTTGCTGTCCCCGAGGTTTTTGAGGCTCTCGCGATCAATGCGCGCGGGACGATGATCGGTGTGACATCAATCGTCGGTCTTGCGTTCGGTCTTGGCTCACTTACGGCGAGTATTCCTGCCGCTGGAATGGTCGCTCTGACTGCGACGCTTCTCATCGGGGGTGCTCTGTCGACGCGCGGGCTGATCGGCTATCGCAACAAGATCCTCGAGATCCGGGCAAGAGGGGAAACCCCGAAGGGCTGGCTCGCGAACATGTTCGGCATTGATAATCGCAAGATCGTCCAGGGACTGATGGCGGGCGTTGCCGTGTCGGCCGCTATTCCGTCGCTCGGCGCGGGCGCCATCGCACCGCAGGCCGCGATCGTCACGAACAGTATGTATGAGGCGGAACTTGAGGCGAAATCGCGGGAGCAGTTCCTTGATAATCTGCGCAGCCTTTTCCAGTCACCTGGAGTGGCCACAAATGTTGCCCCTGTGGTCGATCCGGTCCGGGATTTCGAGGCGATGCGCCAGGACCTCCTGAAGCGGATCGAGCAGTTGCCCGAGGATTCCAGGGAACGGAAGCAGTTTGAAACCGAGATCCGGAGTGCCCCGACGGTAGAAGTGCTGATGCGGATCAGTCAAAAGATCGCTCCTGCTCTCGCGTCGCTCGCGATGGCTACTGCGACTCCGATGGGGACGCCGGGCGCCGGCGGTCC
>MWBI01000116.1 GCA_002068945.1 Candidatus Omnitrophica bacterium ADurb.Bin314 | reverse complement strand
AACCCGCCGGTTTCTTTTATAATACAATCCTTCCAGTCATGTTTTTCCGATCAATTCTACCCGGACAGGAATGCCGGAACGGAGTCGATGCCCGATGAACGCGCGGCTGAACCTTTCACCTGAATATCCCACACCGGATATGAAACCTTACATTGTTGCGGTCACGGGTGCGAGCGGGTCTCTTTACGCCGTGCGTTTGCTCAAATTCTTTGAAGAGAACCGGATCCCTGTCGAACTTGTAGTCTCGGATACGGCAAGGAGTGTGATGAAAGAGGAGCTGGGGGTCCAGGCCCCGATGTTTGAAAAAACGGGGTCTGACCCCGATTTTCGAGGAATGAATATCGTCCTTCACAGCTTTCATGATTTTACCGCCTCGATCGCGAGCGGATCGTATCCGACGTCCGGAATGGTCGTGATCCCGTGCAGTATGGGCACGCTCGGGGCGATCGCATCGGGGCTTTCGCAGAACCTTATTCATCGCGCGGCGGATTGCACGATCAAAGAGGGAAGAAGGCTTGTGCTTGTACCGCGCGAAACCCCGCTTTCGGCGATCCATCTGGAAAACATGCTGAAACTTGCAAGGCTGGGCGTACGGATCGTGCCGCCGATGCCGGCTTTTTACGGCGCGCAGCAGACTGTTTCCGACCTCGTGGATTTCGTTGTCGGCAAGGTTCTGGACCAGCTCGAGATCCCGCATGCGCTTTATCCCCGGTGGGTTGGGCAGATCCAGACCGCAGAAACACAATGACACAAGGTCACAAGAGGATGAACAGGTTTTTCCCGTGTGGCGTGTGGCATGCGGCATGTGACAGCGAGACCGCTTCATGAACCTCTCCGCTCCGCTTCGCGTCGGGATGATCCGTTACCTCAACTGCCTGCCCTTTCATTTTGAGCTCGAAAAACTCGCGAAAGAAAAAGGTCTTTCGGTCAGCTTCCTCGAGTCGCATCCCGCGGACCTTAATCGCGCCATGGCGAAGGGGGAGATCGATCTCGCGCCGTTCTCCTCGATCGAGTACCTGACGCATCAGGATGACTATCTTCTCCTGCCGGACCTCGCGATTGGTGCCGGGAATTTCGTGAGAAGCGTCATCCTTTTCTCCCGGGAGCCGCTCGCTTCCCTGAACGGGGCGACAATCGCTCTGTCTGAAGAAAGCTTCAGCTCCGTGATCCTGCTCCGCATTCTCCTCAAACGCCGTTTCGGTCTCGACAATATCTTCGTGACGGTCGCCCAGGACCCGTTACGCGCGCTCAAGGACCATAAGGCCGCGCTGATGATCGGAGATGCGGCGCTCTTTTTCGAATCGGATAACTGGATCTATAAGTATGACCTGGGGGAAATGTGGAAGGCATGGACGGGAGCGCCGTTTGTCTTCTCGCTATGGGCGGTCCGCCGCGTCTTCGCGACGGAAAATCCCCGGGAGGTCCGGACCTTTTGCGACCTGCTGAAGCAGAATCTCGAGAGGAATCTCCGGGATCCCGAGGTGTTGCTCCGGAACGCGTTAGGCGTGACGCCCGTTGAAAAACGATCCGCCCGGATGCTCGGCTATTTCGAGAACCTGCGGTATGGCCTCGACCGGGAGATGATCGAGGGACTTTCAAGATTCTACGCGCTCGCCTTTGAGGAGAAACTCGCGCCCGAACCCCGTCCTTTGGAGTTCTTCCGATGAGCAGGACCGACGTCCACCGGCACAGGATATTGGAAAAAAGATCCGCGGGCGGGCGCCTCGGGGCGGAGGAGGGACGAGAGCTCTATGCTTGCGATCTGCTTGACCTCGGGGCTGCCGCGCAGAAGGTCACGCCTCGGCTTTTGCCGGATGCCGTGACGTTTGTCGTGGACAGGAACATCAGTTACACGAACGTCTGCACTATCGGCTGTGATTTTTGCGCGTTCCATGTCGCTCCGGGTGCGGCCGGCGCCTATGTCCTTCCGAGGGAAGAAATCCTCCGGAAGGTCGGGGAATTGGCTGAACTCGACGGGACCCAGGTCCTCATCCAGGGTGGTATCCATCCGGACCTCGGGTTGGACTATTATCTGGAAATGATCCGCGCGATCCGTGAGCGGTTCCCCCGCATCCATATCCATTCCTTTTCCGCGATCGAGCTGGATGTGCTTTCGAGAAAATGCGGCGTTCCGCTTCCGGAGCTTTTCCGGATGTTCAAGGAGGCGGGGCTCAATTCCTTGCCCGGAGGAGGCGCGGAGATTCTTGTGGAGCGTGTCCGGCAAAAGATCAGCCCCCGGAAGATTTCCTCGGCCCGCTGGCTTGAGGTCATGGAGACCGCGCATCGTGCAGGCCTCAAAACGACCGCGACGATGGTATTCGGCCTTGGTGAGACCCTGGAGGAGCGGATCACACACCTCCTGCGTCTGCGCGAACTGCAGGACAGGACCGGAGGGTTCCGGTCGTTCATCCCATGGAGTTTTGTGCCGTTCGCGCCGGCATCCGGTGTCCGGAACGAGAGCCGGACATTGGAAGTGGGCCGGCCGTCAGGCGGTGATGATTACCTGAAGACAGTTGCGGTCTCGCGTCTTATGCTGGACAATTTCCGGCACATTCAAAGCGGCTGGCTCACGGAAGGGATGCGTCTTGGACAGATCGCGCTCGCCTTCGGCTGCGACGATATGGGCGGGACCCTGATCGAAGACAAGGTTCTCGAACCGACGGGAATCCGCGTGAACACCCGCAGGGACGACCTGATCCGCCTGATCCGGGATGCGGGTTTCATTCCCGTCCAGCGCGACACGAATTATGACATTGTGAAAATATTTGATTAAACCAGAACGAATTTCTTCGTTCCGTCCGGGAGTGGACGAAACTGAACGCATTGAAACGGAGAAACCCATGATCGGCACGGGTGTCAAAGGCCGCGATAAAATCATCATAGGACTCCGGTTCCGGAGCAAAGAGGAAAAACCGGTCATGTTTCCCGGCCCCGGACGGTGGGGAATGACGATGTCTTCCTGCGGTATGCCGGTGGCGTCTGCCGAGATCAATCCTGTCGCGGTTCCCGGCAAGATTGCGAAGGCCATCGTCTCCTCAAAAGAAGTTTTCTTTTTTTCAGTAAGGTGATTGTGTGGACACTTCATTCGGGGAGCTGAAGATCGAAAGGGTTTCGGGTACCGGGCATCTCGAGGTCCTCGAACGGCTGGCCCGCGAGATCTGGACGGAACACTACACGCCGATCGTGGGAGCGGGACAGGTGGAATACATGCTCCGCGAATTCCAGACGGCCGCCGCGATTTCCGAAAAGATCCGGGAAGGCGACCTGTACTTCCTCGTTCGGACTGCTGGCCGCGAGATCGGCTACCTGGCGGTACGGCCGGACCCGGCACGCGGGGAAATGTACCTCAGCAAAATCTATCTCCGGGCTGAGGAACGCGGGAAAGGTTACGGATGGCAAATGGTGGATTTCGTGGAAACGCTGGCCCGGGAACGGACGTTGCCGAGGGTCCGCCTGAACGTGCACAAGCGGAATCCGACCATCGGCGTGTATCAGCGGATGGGGTTCAGGATTGTGGGACCCGTCACGCAGGATATCGGAGGCGGTTTTATGCTGGATGACTATCAGATGGAGAAATCATTGTCATGACGGCTCCCGCTTACACGCCTCCCGATAAGCTGTTCCTCCGATCAGCCTTTGACGCGATCAGTCCCCGGTACGATCTCCTGAACCAGATCCTGAGTTTCGGGATGTCGGAGGCGTGGCGCGAGCGTTCCGCAGACCTGATCCTGAAGGAACCCGGTTTTTATCCCAAGACGATTCTGGACCTCGGTTGCGGCACGGGGAAATTCCTTGAGTGTTTCCTGCGCCGCCGGGCCTGGGGGCAGGCGGTCGGGATGGATCTCTCGCCCGAGATGTTAAAGCGGGCCCGGGAGGCCGTTGCCGGGAATGTGATCTGGCTCGAAAAGGATTTTGACAATTTGCCGTTCCTGGACGGGAGTTTTGATCTCATGATCTCGGGGTTCACGCTTCGGAGCGTCCGGGACCTCCCCGCGTTCCTCCGTGAAGTTTTCCGCGTGCTCAGCCCGGGCGGGATGGCGGCCTTTCTGGACCTCACACGCCCCGGAAAGGGGATTTCGAAATGGTTGTTCTATCCGTACCTGCGCTGGGTCCTTCCGGTCGTCGGCTGGCTGATTTCGGGAAACCGGCAGGCGTATCGTTTTCTGTCGTCCTCGGTCCGGACCTTCCAGACGCCGGCGAAGACCGCGGAAGCGATGAAGAACGCCCGGTTCCGTGATATTCGCGCGCAGGTTTTTGCTTTCGGTGCCGCGACGCTTGTGATCGGGAAAAAGTAACGGGTGACGGAGAGCGAGTTTTGAGTAGAATGGCTTTTCTTGACGCGCGTTGAAACGTCGGGGACGGGATGAGGTCATGAATATCGAGGCCAGACTAAAAGAGCTTGGATTGGCATTGCCTCCCGCGGCGAAGCCCGTGGGTCTTTATCAGCCCTTTGTAGTTTCCGGTAAACTCGCGTTCCTGAGCGGACAGCTTTCAAAGGATGCCAAGGGGAAGGTTCTCACGGGCAAAATCGGCGTTGACCTTACCGCCGAAGATGGCAGGAAGGCCTCGGAACTTGCCGTCCTGAACGCCCTTGGTGTCATGCACCATCTGATCGGCGGCGAACGGATCGCCCGCGTCGTGAAGGTGACAGGTTTCGTCCAGTCCGCGCCCGATTTTTACGAGATTCCCGCGGTCCTGAACCGAGCCTCCGAGATCCTGGGCGCCGTGTTCGGAGATGCCGGATGTCACGCGCGTTCGGCGGTGGGCATGGCGAGTCTTCCGCTCAATGCCGCGGTCGAGATCGAGATCATTGTCGAGCTGAAATGATCCGGCGGCAGTGTTGGCCCTCTCAGGCCCTTTGGTGGAATGTCTTTTTATTAAATTAAAACAGGAGCACGCATCCGGTGAAAGGTTTCTTGAAATTTACGGCGGTGTTCGCCGGCATTCTTCTTTTGAGCGCGTTCCTCACCCCCATCCTTTTTGATTTCCTGCCGTTTAAGTTCGAAAGGATTTTCAATCGTCTCGTGATGATCGGGACGTTGCTCGCGATCGTGGTGTTTGTCCGGATCCGGAAGGAGACTCTCATCCGCTTTGGTCTGATCTGGGACAAGGCGAGCCCGGGGCTGTTCGCGGCCGGTTTTCTGGCCGGAATCCTGGTGCTGAGCGCGACGAGCGCCCTCAACGTGACCTTCGGACACGCGCGATTTGTCGTGCCTTCCTTTTCCGCGGCCGAATGGGGTTCAAAACTCCTGCTCGCTTTTTTCACGGGCCTGCTGATCGGGGTGATCGAGGAGTTTTTCTTCCGGGGATTTGTCTTCAGGCAGCTTCAGGGAATCCTGAAAGGGCGCGTTGTGCCGGCGGTTCTCGTCACGAGCGTTTTCTACGGACTCATCCATTTCATCGGCATGAAAAAAATCTTTGTCGGCCCCGATCCCGGGTTTTCGGACGGCCTCAAGCTGATCGCGGCACCGTTCATATCGCTGATGGATTGGCCGAATTTCTGGCCGGAGGCGGTGGGGCTTTTTCTGTTCGGGATCGCCCTGAACAGCGCCGTCTGCCGGACGGGTTCGCTTTATCCTTCGATCGGTCTCCACGCAGGCTGTGTGTTCTTTATCCGGCTCGACGATCTTTTTCTCAAGTTCCAGGGGCCGAAGACCCTCTTCTGGGGATCCAAGATCGTTTATGACGGGATGGTCGGATGGGCCTTTCTTGCCCTGCTTGCCATAATCCTCTACAAAGGGCTCCGTCCGGCCGACGGGACCCCCAAGGCCTGAAGGCGGAGGTCCCCGGACGATGTCGACTTTCAGCCATATAACGCGTGAGAAGGTGACGGAGTGCCTCCGGCGCGTCCACGACCCCGTACTTAAGAAAGACATCATTACGCTTGGTCTTGTCCGGGAGATCTCGGTCGAAGGGGCCCATGTTTTTCTTCACATGGAAGACGCTTCGGGAGACGCGACGGTTCGCGGAACGCTCAAGGTGCTTATTGAGAGGGTCCTTCAGGAAGCGGGTGTGACGGGGGTCGAGGTTCATTTTTCCGAAAAGGCCAGGTGCGGGATCGAAAGTGGGGTGCTGGGGCCGCTTTCGGGTGTGAAGCACGTGATCGCGGTTTCGAGCGGAAAGGGCGGCGTGGGGAAATCCACGGTTGCGGTCAATCTTGCGCTGGCCCTCAGGAAACTGGGCTCCCGGGTCGGGCTTATGGACGGTGATATTTACGGGCCGAACATTCCGATCATGCTCGGTATTCCGGCCGACCGTTGTCCGGAAGGGTCGGAAGCGGGCAAGATTCTTCCGATTGAGGCGCATGGCGTGAAGGCGATCTCGATCGGCTTCTTCGCGGATGCCGGCAAGCCCGTGATCTGGCGGGGGCCGATGCTCCACAAGACCGTCCAGGAATTCCTTCATCGTGTGGACTGGGGCGAGCTCGATTTTCTCGTGGTCGATCTCCCCCCGGGAACGGGCGATGTCCAGCTTTCGCTTGTCCAGTGGGTCCGCGTGGCGGGTGCGGTGGTTGTCACGACGCCGCAGGAAGTGGCGCTTGCGGATGTCCGGCGCGCGATTAATATGTTCCGGCAGCTTGAGGTGCCGGTGCTCGGGATCGTGGAGAATATGACGGGGCCAGTGTTTGGGCGCGGCGGTGGGGAGCGGATGGCGAAGGATTTTGACGTGCGGTTTCTTGGCGATATCCCGCTTGATGCGCAGATCCGTGAATGCGGGGACTCGGGGATTCCGGTCGTATTGGAGCAGCCGCAAGGACCTGTGAGCAAACGGTTCCTTCAGATCGCGAACTCGGTTCGTCAGGTTTTTCATAAAAAGCATTAACCCACTCTACGCCCGGGAGCTAGCTCCCGGGCGTAGAGTGGGTGTCAAAATGGGAGGCGAAATGACCAAAAGAAAGAGCAGAAATCAAAGCGGGGATGACGTGCTCCCGGGGTTGGTCGGGCAAATGCTGGTCCAGCTGGGGGAGGACCCGAAACGCGAAGGACTCATGCGGACGCCGATCCGTGTCGCGAAATCGCTCCGGTACCTGACGGAAGGCTACAAGACGGATCCGAAAGATATCCTCGCGCATGCCGTCTTCAAGGAACCCTACGACGACATGGTCATTGTGAAGGATATCGAGATCTTTTCGCTCTGCGAGCATCATCTTCTGCCGTTTTATGGAAAGGCCCATGTTGCCTACATCCCGAACGGGAAGATCATCGGGCTTTCCAAGATCCCGCGCCTTGTGGAGATGTTCTCGCGGCGTCTTCAGGTCCAGGAACGCCTTACGACCCAGGTCGCCGAATCCCTGATGGACGCGCTCAAGCCGAAAGGCGTCGCGGTCGTGATTGAGGCCCTGCATCTTTGCATGTGTATGCGCGGCGTCAAAAAGTCCGATTCCTACACCGTCACGAGCTCCATGCTCGGTGCCTTCCGCAAGGACGCCCGCTCCCGCTCGGAATTCCTCAGTCTGATCCGTCTGAAGAGAGAAGATTAGTTCCTGGCCACAAGGCCGCAAAGACACACGCACCCTGTTCTGTCGGATCGGGTGACCTGCGGCGTGAATCGTGTGTTTAAGAAGCGAGCTTCTTTTCGAGTTCCGCGACTTTCTTCTTGAGCGCGCGGACGTCATCGAGTGTTTCCGCGGAGCGGAGCTGCGCGCCGAACTGCTTCCGCATCTCGGCGTAAGGTCTCGCGGGCTGGCCGAAGTAGATCTGCTTGCCGGGGACTTTCTTGTTGGAAGGGAATCCCGCCCCGGCACCGACCATCGCCCAATCGCCGATCTCGACGTGGTCTCCGACCCCGACACTGCCGCCCATGGTGACATGGGATCCGATCTTGCAGCTTCCGGAGATGCCGGTCTGCGCGGAGATGACCGTGTGGGGCCCGATCACGACATTGTGGGCGATCTGGACGAGGTTGTCGATCTTCACACCCTTGCCGATCCGGGTCGAACCGAGGGCCGCCCGGTCGACGGTGCAGCAGGCGCCGATCTCGACATCATCCTCGATCACGACATTCCCGACCTGCGGAAGTTTTTCCTGCCCCGTCGGGGTCGCGACATAGCCGAAACCGTCCGCGCCGATCGCCGTTCCTGCGTGAATGATCACGTTCGCGCCGAGATCCGAGTCCCGGTAGATCGTCACGTTGGGGTGGATGACGCAGTTCGCGCCGATCTTCACATTCTCGTCGATGAACGCCCCGGAGCGGATCACCGTTCCCTCCGAGACCGTGCTGTTCTCCCCGATGACGGCGAACGCTTCGACCGTGACATTGGCGCCGATCTTCGCGGAAGCGGCGACCGAGGCCTCCGGAGAAATGCCGGGGACGAATTTGCGGGGAGGGTAGATCTCCCGGAGGAGTTTGGCCCACGCGCGTTTCGGGTGCTCGACCTGGATCAACACTTTCGACGACTGCGTGATCTGTTTGGGGACGATCAGACAGGCGATCCCGGAGGTTTCGAGTGCCCTGAACCCTTTTTCATCCTGCGCGAATGTGATGTGTCCGGGGAGGGGATTCTCGATGTTCGTGATGCCTTCAGGAATGAAGGAGGCGTCGCCAACGACGGTGCCGCCGACGATCCGGGCGATCTCTTGAACAGATTTTTTCATAAGGGCGTTTCCTTATTTTGCGGGAACGGATGCCGGGGAAGCCTGCGCAGTTTCCCCGGCGCCGTCCGGGAGGACTGCGGCTTCAGGCGCAGGTTTTTCACCGGTTGATACCGCGAGATAATCCCGGAGCTTGGCCCGCTGGTTCAAGTCGTTCGTCCAGAGGATGAAGGATGCCTGTTTTTTCTGGGCGAGTTCTTCTTCCGCTTTCTTGGGGTCCGCGGGTTTTTCTCCGGATGCCTTGGGCGTGAATTCCTCGAATTTGGTCTTCAGGAACTTTTGGATGCGCATGATCTCGCGCAGACCTTCCTCGAATTCCCGGGGAGTTACCCTGAGGTTCCGCGTGAGCCAGATATGATACTGCTCCCGCGTCGGGTTCGAAAGTCCCTGCTGGGTCAGGATTGTCGCGATCTGGTCGCGGACCTCACTGTCTGTAACCGCGATACCGAGGCGTTGGGCCTCGCGGGAGTAAACAATGTTCTGCCAGGTGAAGGTCCGGACCACTTCCGGGTCTTCCAGTTCGGAACGGTTCTTCTCCGGCATAAAAAGTTCGGTGGCGCGGTAAAACTTATTGTATTCCTGAAAGGTGACGGGTTTCCCGAAGGCCTCACCCGCGTAACGGCCTTCTTTTCTCAGGGTGGTCATGGAGTAACCGCCCCAGATCACGAAGGAGACGACGACGAACCAGACGATCGTTTTGGTGTGGAGCCGGAGAATTTTTAACATAACGGCGGATAATTTAGCATAAGCTCCCTCAAATGACAAACAAAGTCACGCCGCGCCGAGGGTGCGCCGTTCCCAGGAAAAGAGAGAAGCCGATGACGTTTCCCGGCAGGCCGGGAAATTGAGGCTGGAGCCAAACGGCGAGAAGTTTTCCCTCGACAAATCCACCGCCCTTAGTATGATACGGCAATGGGACAGCAAACGATATCCGTTCAACGTATTTCGGAGCACAAATCCATGCCGGGGAGGCCTGAATTTGTGCTTTTTTTATTCCGGACGGCGTCCCGCTGAGGAGAGAAGCTCAT
>MWBI01000115.1 GCA_002068945.1 Candidatus Omnitrophica bacterium ADurb.Bin314 | reverse complement strand
ATCCCCTCCCTCTTCCGGGATCCCGAACAGATTGGCAAGCCGCGCGCTCTCACGACAGCGAAGGATCACTGTCTCGCGAAACTCTTTTTCCGCGAGAAGCGGGACATCCTTCCAGAAACTACGCACACCGTTAAACAGTTCCATCGATCCTCTCAGGCCCCGATCAGGGCCGCCGCTTCATGCAAAAGACCGCTCAAGGGGGCCGGCATCCAGAGCCCCAGCCCGACAAGCAGCGCGGCGGCGGCCGCTATGGTGATATTCATGAATAAATTCTCGCGCGGGGCCGGGGCCGGTTCTACCGGTTTGCCGTAGACGAGATCCAGCACGAGCCTCGAAATCCCCATGAAAATGACGGCCAGACACACAATGATGATCCCGGCCAGGACGTAATGCTCCGAGATAACGGAGGCGTTGATAATCAAAAGTTCGCTGTGAAAGGTCGCAAACGGGAACATCCCGGTCCCCGCCAGAAGCGCCACGAGCAGAAAAATGCCTGTCACGGGATAGAGATGAATGACCCCCCGGACCTCCGGGGCGCGGGACGATCCGTATTTCTGGGCAAGGGACCCCGCCGTGAGGAACATCACCACCTTGGCAAGGGCATTATTGATCATGTGGAACAAGGCGCCGAAGACCCCGACTCCGCCCATGCCGAGCCCGAGGACCAGCAATCCCACATGCTCGACCGAGGAGAACGCGAAGGATCGCTTGAGGCTCTTCTCATCCAGGAGAAATACCGCGGGAACCACGAGCGACAGAACACCGGCCACGATCAAGATCGATCCGTAGAAATCGCCGAGCCCTGTTTTGTGACAGATCTGGCTCACGCGCATCAACGCGAGGAAAGAGCACTGGGTCAATCCCCCCGCCATCAGGACCGACACCATACCCGTCGCCTGGCCATAGGCCTCCGGCTTCCAGCTGTGCATTGGGGCAAGCCCCATCTTGCAACCGTATCCCACGAACAGGAAAATAACGCTCAATTTCAGCCAGCTGGTTGAAAGCAGGGGCGCGTTGTTCAGGATCGCGGGCAGGAGAAGCGTACGCGTCTCGTGGGCCGCGATCGCGAGGAAGAACGTTCCCATGAGCGCGAGCGCGATCCCGACGGAGCAAACCAGCAGATATTTCCAGGTAGCCTCCAGGCTTTTCCAGTTCCGGTGAAAGCTGATCAAAGGCGCGCTGAAAAGCGTGGTCGTTTCGATCGCCACCCACATCAGCCCGAGATGATAGCTCACCGACACCATCGTCGTCATCGAAAGCAGGCACAGGATGCAGGCCGTGAACGTGCGGTTGTTCCGGTGCTCGCGTTCGAAATAACCAATCATGAAGAAAGACGTCGCCAGGAAAAGAAGGTCCAGGATCGAAAGGAGGAGGAGGCCGAGAGGATCGAGCACGAAATAGCCCTGAAGTTCCGGACCCGGCCGCCGCCACCAGAAGGACGCCACGACTGAGGCGTGGAAGAGCGAAACCGCGCACAGGAGCCGGACCCTGAAGATGTTTTTCGCCGGCAACAGGACAATCAGAGCGGCGATCAGCGGGACCGCGATCAGAAGGATCAGCGTCATCAGCTCTCCCCCCACCTGGGCCGCCGCCCCGTGGAACGGGTGCGTTCGAACTCCTCGTTGATGTGGTTGAGGACGATGGCCATGACAAAGACCGCGACAAAGATATCCAGCAGGATGCCCATTTCGATCGGCACCGGCATCGTGTCAAAGAGCGACAGCGCGAAAAGGAAAATGCCGTTTTCGATCACCATGTAGCCCAGGACCTGCGTGACCGCGCGGGTCCGCGTCACCATCGTCATGAAACCAAGAAGGATCGTCGCCAGCGAACAAGGCAGGACCAGGCTCGACTCAAGCTTCCCGGGAAGTTTCATCGCGAGCGAGATCCAGAAGGCCACGGCGATCAGCACCGCTCCGCAGAGGATCGAAGCGCCGAGGCCCAGGATTGGCCTGACCTCGGAACGCATCGAAATGTGCCGGAGCTCCCAGAAAAGGACAGCGGGTACGAGCCCGGCCTTGAGCACCATCGTCACAAGCGAAACGGCGAGATCGCGTCCCGCAATAATGCCCCCGTGAAGGAAAAGCGGGACAAGACCCAGGAAAAACGACTGGACGGCAAAGATCTTGATCATCCCCACAATGCGGTGCGTCGCGAGCAGAGTCAACGACAGGAACACCGCCAGGATACAGATCACATCGATCCAGGGCGTCATCGCTTCAGTTCCTCCATAGAGTGACGATCAGGCTGAAGAAGGCCAGGGCGAACGCGATCAGGAGAAGCAGCCTTACCCGATTGAGACGCAGGCGCGCCATAATGGACTCCACGATCCCCACGAGAACCGCCATCGCGAGCACCCCGCCAAGGAAGATCCCGGTGTCGACCGCCGGATGCCCCGTCCGCACGGGGATGATGATCGAGACCAGGATCGCGAAAAAGAGAAATAACTTCATCGCTGAGGCATAGAGCAGATACCCGAGGTCGACCCCGCTGTGATCCAGGATCATCACTTCATGGATCATTGTGAGTTCCAAATGAGTGTCCGGATCGTCGACCGGGATACGGCAATTTTCCGCAAGGAGCACGATAAAAAAACTCCCCACCACGAGCAGCAGCACCGGATCCAGGCCTTTCCACGACATCGGGATATCGGCACCGATCATCCGGGAGAGCGAAAGACTCTCGGAAAGCAGCGACAGCGTGATGAAATTCATGAAAAGGGCCAGCTCCGACAGACACGAAAAAAAAGCTTCGCGGCTCGCTCCCATACCCTCGAAGCTGGACCCGGTATCCAGGGCGGCCAGGATCATGAAGAACCGGCCCAGCGCCAAAAGGTAGGCGACCAGCAGGATGTCTCCGGGAAACTGCACCGGGGCCCGGAACCTTCCGAAGGGAACCATCAGGGACAGGATCAACATGACCGCGAGAGAGACGACCGGGGACGCGCGAAAAATCCACGTCGTCGTGGAACTGTAGACACATTTCTTGCGAAAGAGCTTCGCCAGGTCGAAGTAGGGCTGAAGGAGCGAAGGCCCCTTTTTCCCCGCGAAAAACGCCTTCACCCTGGCGATCACGCCGAAGAGCGCCGGCGACAACGCGCCGATGACCAGCCAGTGGAGCAGGAACGTGACCGCCTTATTGAACAGTAGACTCACACGCCGCCTCGATTTTATTTAAGTTTCCAGATCAGCAAAAACACCAGAAACAAAAGAATATACATCAGGTAAAGCTGGGTATAGCGGATGCGGCTATGCCCCAGTTTTTTGGAGATCTCGTTCGACAAGGCCAGTCCGGGCCGGAATATCATTTCTTCGGAAGCATCGTGCACCGAGGACTTCATGTGCGCCTTGCCCGGGAAAACGCCGGTCACCTGTCCCCCGCGCCTCCGGAAAAGCAGGATGTTTTTCATCAGTTCGACGATCATCCGGGCAAAGGAAGCGGACGTGTACTGGATCCGCGACGATACCGCCACAAAACCGCAACTCCATGTCTCCCGGACCGGCAGGGGCTTCGTCCCGAGGAAAAGACGCCGGAGGAGGACGAGTCCCAGGATCAGCGCGAGGAAAAGGAGCGCCATCCGGACCACCGTCGCGAGCGGACCAAGGACAGTCCCGAGCCTGACCGCAAAGGCATCGGTATGCGCGAGATAAGTTCCGCCGCCAAAGATCAGGCCCGTCACGGACTGCGGCACAAGACCGATCCAGAGGCATAAGGCCGCGAGGATCGCCATGGGAAGGAGCATTGAAAACGGCGTGCCCTCGGGCGTGCCGTCCGTTTTGATATCGGTCCGGGGCTTGCCCAGGAAAACAATCCCGTAGACCTTGCTGAAACAGGCCAGCGCAAGCGCCCCCATCAGCGCAAGCGAAAGGATCCCGAGCGAACAGGCGACCACCCCCTCGGGCGGAAGTTCCCGGAGCCCGGTGAAAAGGCCGAAATAAATGAGAAACTCGCTCACAAAACCGTTAAAGAGCGGCAGTCCGCAGATCGACAAGGCCCCCGCGAGAAAGAAACCGGCGGTCCAGGGCATCGTCTTCGCGAGGCCCCCGAGGTGATCCATCTCGCCGGAATGCGTCCGGTGGATGACGGACCCCGCCCCGAGGAAAAGAAGACCCTTGAAAAGGGCGTGATTCACAACATGCAAAAGCGCCCCGCCGAACCCCAGGACCGCAAGAAACGGGACCTGATGGCTGCGACCCAACAGTCCGACGCCAAGTCCGACCGCGATGATGCCGATATTCTCGATGCTGTGATAGGCGAGCAACCGTTTCAGCTCGTGCTGGCCGAGCGCGTACAGAACGCCCATCAGACCGGAAACGATGCCGAGGGCCAAAAGCGTGTAACCACACCAGCCGGGAAGGGTCTTCACGATCCAGAGGACCCGGCAAATCCCGTAGATCCCCATCTTGATCGCGATCCCCGACAAAAGCGCGGAGATATGCGCCGGGGCCGCCGGGTGCGCGTACGGCAGCCAGATATGCGTCGGAAGGAATCCCGCCTTGACGCCAAAACCGGCCAGCGCCAGGAGGAAGGCCAGCGCCGCGACGGCCTGCGGGAAATCCGTTCGCGCCATCACGTCAAAATCCATCGAACCCGCCGCGTGGGCCATTAAAAAGAACATCAGAAAAAGGAAGAACGTCGCACAATGGGACGCGATCAGATAGATGAATCCCGCCTGCCGCACCGCCGGTTTTTCAGCCGCCATAAAAACCAGATAGAAAAACGCGTGGATCCCGAGAGGCTTCTTTCCCCGGTAAGGACGCAGGTAACCTGTGCCATAGATGGCGCTCGACAAAACGAGAACCACGATCGCCGCGAGGAAGACGAGGTTCAGGGGATCCAGGCGGAGCGAACATTCGCCAAACGGAACCGTCCAGGGGCCCCGGAAGATTTTTTCCACTTAGGAGCCCCCGCCTGTTTTTGCTTCCGCAACCTGGAACGCGGTAAGGATTTCTTCGGGGCTTGCGCGGCGGTCCAGGGCCGTTTTCACGGAGAGGTCCTGAAGACAAAAAGCCAACCGGGAGAGAAGCGACAGATGCCCCCTGAAGGAACCGGACAGGATCACGAACAGGGTGTGAACCCGCTCTCCGTCCGGCGCGGCAAAATTCACCGGCTTTTCGAGAAAAAAAAGTCCCACGATCGGATCCAGGCCGGCAAAGATCACGGGATGTTTGACGTGCGGGATGGCAATACCGTTCCCGATGCCCGTCGTGCCGACCTGCTCGCGGGAGATGAGCATCGCCTTCAGGGAAAGCTTGTCGACGGAGGCCGGAAGCGGAAGGGCGTTCAGAACTTCCCCGAAGATCTCGTCGCGTCGCTCCCCTTTAACACCGGTATGAACCCCGCCGCGGAGGAGGGCGGGCGTCAGGATATCCTGGCCCGGGCGATTCCTTTCGCAGAGTTTCAGGGCCCCAAGGGTCAGGGGGATGCGGTGTTTGAGGGCCCATTCCAGGACTTCCACGGAATTGAACAGGTATTGTCCGTTGGCCTTGACCGCCGGCATACCCCGGTCGTTGAGCCACTGGTAGAGCGTTTTCTCATCGACCTCGAAGGCCTTTTCAATCTTGCGGAAAGTCAGCTGCATATCATTTCCTGTCCGGTGAGAGACCCGAAAAACAAGGCTCCCCGGCCCGGTGTTACTTCATGGCACAAAATGATTTGATACAAGGTTGGAGACGCCGCGGACCCTGAACGATCCGTTCACTCATGTTAATCTCATCACAGACAGCCGATCATTTGCCAAGCTGGCTTTGCGGGCTGATGAAGCGGACATTACAGATCGTAAGACCAAAAGATTTCTTGCCATACGCGTCTACGTGTATTCACGCATACTAGAGCAAATATAAAAACTGTCAATGCCCCCTCATGGCTTTTCGCGGTATTCGCCGTGTGGCGTATGGCATGTCATACATTCTATTTGATTCCCCTGTTAAAATCAGTAAGCTTTGTTGCCATGAACTCCCAAAAAAGCAAGGCACTTCGTCTCATCCTCCTCTTCGGATGCGTCAGTCTCTTTGGTGACATCATTTATGAGGGCGCGCGCAGCGTCAACGGTCCCTACCTCAAGGTCCTCGGCGCAAACGCTCTTCTCGTCGGCGTCATCGCGGGGATCGGTGAGTTCCTCGGGTACACGATCCGTCTTTTTTCCGGCTATCTTTCCGACAAGACGCGTTCCTACTGGTTCTTCACGATCCTCGGCTACGCGTTGATCGTCTCGGTGCCGCTCCTCGCGTTCACGTCCCTCTGGCACGTCGCGGCGCTCCTGATCGTGGCGGAACGGATCGGGAAGGCCCTCCGAAGCCCGGCCAAAGACACGATCCTGTCACAGGCCACCAAACAGGTCGGCACCGGCTTCGGCTTCGGGCTGAACGAGATGATGGATCAGATCGGCGCGCTCGCCGGTCCGCTCATCTTCACGTTTTTCTTCCTGTCGAAAGGCGCGGGGGATCGGACGCTCGCGGACTACCAGCACGGCTACGGTCTCTTTTGGATCCCCTTTGCGCTCCTGATGCTCTGCGTGCTCTTCGCGTGGCGGAGTGTCCCCGACCCCGCGGCGCTCGAGCCTGCGAAAACGAACGAGCCGGACAAGCTCCCGAAGGTCTTCTGGACCTATACAGTGTTCAGTTTTCTCACAACCATGGGTTTCGTGAACTTCGTCCTGCTCGCCTTCCACTACAAAACACGGCAGGTACTCTCGGACATGGAGATTCCGCTCTATTACGCGATCGCGATGGGCGTGGACGGCGCCGCGGCGCTCGGCGTCGGAAAACTCTACGATATCCTGAAAGAAAAGAACGGCCACGATCACGGAGGACTCGCGACGCTCATCGTGATCCCGGTCCTTTCGGCCCTGATCCCCTTCCTCGCTTTCTCGGGATCGCGGTGGGTCGTGGCCGCCGGGATCATCCTCTGGGGCATCGTCATGGCCTGCCATGAGACCATCATGAAATCCGCGATCGCAGATATCACGCCGCTCCGGAAAAGAGGCACGGGTTACGGGGTTCTCAATACTGCCTACGGCCTCGCGATGCTGACGGGAGGTGTCTTGACGGGTTATCTGTACGACCGGGCCCTCCCTCTTCTGATCGGCGTGACGGTCACACTGCAGATATTCTCTCTTCCCTTCTTCATGTCGATCCAAAAAAGCGTTGCCGAAACGAAGACGTAACCGCCAAACGGTGATTTTCCGGTCGGGAATCCTCCCGGGGAACCGCGGGACCTTCCTGAAAGCAGGCGGGGGATTTCGGGGAGGCTTTGGCTTTCACAAGGACAGAGACGGCCCGGCCAGCCGCGCCCAGGGCGCTTTTCGCATTCATCTCCGGAAGCGATAAGGATGGGACAGCTCGGGATAAAAACGTTCAGCTGTTCTGAATGGCGGTCTGGTTCTTGCCGGAAGCCTTGGCTTTGAGCAGGGCCTCCCGGGCCCGCTGGACAACTTTATCCGGATTTTTTTCACCCGGCTTCAGTACCGCGACGCCGGCACTGACCGTGACATGGAAGGAAGGATCACCGGCCTTGTCCGTCCTGAATTCGATCCGCTCAAGCGATTTCCGGATCCGCTCGGCGATGCCGAACGTGACTGTCGCGAGGTTGTATCCCGCGAGAAGCACGATGAATTCTTCGTCTCCGTAGCGGCCCGCGACATCGGGGACAACGCGGCCTTTCGTCCGGATCGCACCGCGGATCACCTCCGCCACGCGCTTGAGAACGATATTACCCATGCGGTACCCGTAAACGTCATTGACTTTTCTGAAATCGTCGATGTCGAGGAGGATGACGGCGAACGGCTTGCGAAAGGTTTGAGCATAACGCATGGCCTGAACCAGAAATGTCGAGACATAACGCATCACGTAGAGCCCGGTCAGTTCGTCGCGCGCGGCCAGGTTGAGAAAATACATACGCTCACGACGTTCGGCGATCTTGCCGGTCACCCCCGAGATCAGGAGAAACAGCGCGATCAAAAGGATCTGCGGGACAACACCGAACCACACGTTCGCTCCGCTGAAAAGCCAGAAAGACAGAAGCGCCCAGAGGGCCGCCAGGGCCGCCGCGGCGAGCATGGCATAAACACCCCGGATCGAGAGCATCACGGCCCCCGCGGCCAGCGCGACAAGGATCAGGCCGGCGGCCGCCTCGGCGGACGACGGAATCCGGATGAAATCCTCCGTCAGGATCATGTTGATGATGTTGCCGGTCACGCCGATCCCCGGTGTCGCGGCATCAAGGGGGGTTCTTTTGAAATCGGAAGCGGTCAGACCGATCAGGCATATCCTGTTCTTGAAATCTTCCGGCCGGATCGGGCTCGTCTGGCCCTTCTGGATTGCCGCGTACCCGTTCAGGATATCCGCGAAGGGATAATACCCCGAAAGGGCGTTCCATTTTTTCGTCCAGCGAATCATGAGATTGTTGTTTCGGTCGAGGGGCAGCGCGCATTCCGCGGGCGGCGGCACGCTCTTCCCGAGATGGTCATAAGCGACGCGGAAACCAAGGTGCGGCAGCAGGTTCCGGTTGAACTTCACGTAGGGGTAGGCGCGACGGATCACCCCGTCGGGGTCTGGCGTGTAATTGATGTGGCCGATGCCCCGGGCTTCCGCGGCGTAGAGAGAATCCGACTGGTTCACGTAATAGTAGTTCCGGAAACCTTCCGATTCAAAGGAAAGGGGCAGGTAGATGTTCCCGGACCTCTTGAATTCCGCGAGCAACGCCTCGTTGTCCTCCTGCGAGTCCCCGGCCTGCGAAAAGAAAAGATTAAAGACGACCGTCTTCGCGCCCCACTCCCGGAGGATGCGGGCCATGGCCGCATAGTAGCGCTTGGGCCAGGGAAACTGTTTGACGGACTGCAGGCTTTTGCGGTCAATCCCGATGTAAACAATGTCCGGACTGACGGGAGAGTCTCCCTGCGCCTTCAAGAAAATATCGAAAACACGATTATCGAGATTCTGCACCCACGCGGTCTGTGAATGCCCGAGGAAGCAGATGAGAACCAGAAGGAAGGAAAGCAGCTGGATCAGACGGAGCGGCGTAAAAAAAACGACAATCCGCCGCAGCAGCTCGGTCGCGTATCCCTGCCGCCGGCGGACGAGACCTTGGGGCGTCTTTTCCATGAATCCGATACCGCCTTTCCTGGCTTTGGGGTTCTCCAAGAAACAAAACCCCGGTAGCAGTGAACAACGGCAAAAAACTCCCCCGGCTTTACGGAAGTTTTTTCAAAAAAGAGCTATGTGTTCAGCCTCGCACGCGGAACGTAAATATAACCCCCAAAAGGGCGGGGGCGTGGCGGCGCACGGCTAGAAAATCATCCCCATCGTCAGGAGCGCCGCGCCGACCGCCGCTGACG
>MWBI01000114.1 GCA_002068945.1 Candidatus Omnitrophica bacterium ADurb.Bin314 | reverse complement strand
CGTGTTCATGTCGACCCAGGCCTGCGAGCCGTTCGTTTTGGTGATCACTGCGTTCATTCCTTCAAAAACAACCGACTTTGCCGCTCCGGAGACCCTCAGCTTTTGGGTCGCGTCCGCGATCTTTTGCACATAGATACTTCTCGGAGCAATGCCGTAGACCACGGTTGCGCCGTCAGGAGAAACGTCATAGACGCTGCTGACCGGAACCGTCGAATACCGCCCCCCTTTATAAACCTTGAATAGTACCTTCGACTCTCCTGTCTTCAGATCCAGCAGGATCAGCTTGCTATATCTATTCACGGTCTCGATCTTGAACGCGTAGTTCACGTTCGATGCCGCCCGAGTCCAGCCGGCGGGCAAAGGAGGATCCATCAACTGCAGCGTGTCGAGATCCACATACTTTGTTTCCACCGCTCCGCCCGAATGCGTGACCGCGCAGACCGCGACACTTCCCCGGTACTCCACAGCGGTTACGGCTCCCGAAAGCGTCATTTGCGCGGCAGTTCCCAGATTGATGATGAAGGTCTTGCTGTAATCCGCATCCCCGTTGCCGGTCGCGGAAACACCGACCGTCAGAACGGTCTTCCCGGAGGGCGTCCGGTACACATCGATCGTTCGATACGAACCCGACCCCGAACTCCCGCCCGCCGCCTGGCTCGCCGGATAAAAAATCTTGACCGGCGTCAGAACCAGGTGCTCCGTCCCGGCGGAAGCATCATAGACAAACACTTCGTAGGTGTTGCTGTAGGTGATCTTCGTCGGAACAATGAGATACCCCTCATCCAGCACCGCATCCGCCTGCTCGAGAAGCGTGTGGTGAGACAAAGTGCTCGCGAGGGTCGTTTGATCCACCACATAAACATCCCCGATCCGGGTGCCGTTCCGGTAAGCCGTAGCCATTACCACCGAAACATTCCCGTCAGAGAGAAAACCGACGCTCTGGGGAATACCCGTGATGTCCGCATGTTTCGTGGCATCACCAACCTGCTGAACACGCAGCCAGCCCGTTGCCGGGGTGGCGTAATCGTTCCGCACGCCGAAATAAACCAGCTCGCCGCTCGGGGAAATGTCCATCGAGGTATAACTGTTCGGCGGCGATTGGAGAGAATAGAGTTCCCGGATCTCGCCGGTCCCGAGGTCCTGGATTTTTAATCTCGTGTAGTTGTTACGATTGTCCGGATTGATCCAATCCTCGGTCGCAAAAGCATAATTCGCATTACTCGCCGCTCGAGTCCAGCCCTGGGGGATTGCCGGGACATGATAAAGGTCCATCGTCCCCTGGAGGCCTATCCCCTCAATGATGACATAGATCGTTCGCACTTTCGAAAGATCGACCTGCTGGAACAGTGTCGCGGGAATCCGGTAAATGTTTTCCTCGCCGGATTCGATACCCGTCAAATGGACAAAAGCCTTCTGGTCATTTGCGTCCACAAATTCCAGTTTGATGGTTCCGGCGGTTCCCTTGAGCCCGAAAACAAACTCACTGAAACCGCTGAGGTCGTTCGTTTCAATCTCCGGAGTTCCGTAATGGTCGAACGTCAATCCCCCGCCAGCCCAACCGAATATGCCTGTGTTGTAGGTGAAAGAGCCCCCTCGGCCGTGCGCCGTCGCGGCGGCATTCGCATCCCCTCCATAAATCACCGTGATCACCGGATTCCCGGGCAGGGGCGTCAGATTCTCGGAGGTCAGGAAAGTATCCGGGAGGATTTTCGGCTTGTAAGGATGTTCTCCCAACCGCACCTGGAGTTCCCCTGTCGGCTGCGAGACGCCATGGCTCTCCACGACCACGTTGATGTTCGTGATCCGGTGGAGGTCGAGCCCGGGATTGTTCGCGAGAAGTTCGCTCATCGGTATCGCGTAAAACTGCTCCGATGTTCCGACATCCGCCAGATGGACGACCCCCTTGTTCCGGGCCGCATCCTCAAATTCCACCTTGATCCGCCCGCTACCGCTCGACAGCCTGAGGCCCAGCACAAGGTTCGCCATTCCGGTCAAATCCCTGGACTCCACCGCCGGCGTCCTGTAATCATCGAATGACGTCACCCCCGCCGCCCAGCCGGCGCTCGGCGGCAGAGCGTAAGAGAGCGTGTAAAGCGATGAACTCTGCTGCGAAACCTCTCCAAAGGCGCCTTCGGGGCCCGCGACATCGATCAGATGATGGATTCCGGAAAAAGTGCTCACGTCTGCCGGTGTCAGGGCCGGATTGGAAACGACCACCGGCGTATACGCCAAGCCCGCGGTCTCGATCTCGACCGTGCCGCTGGATCCCGCGTTCGCCTTATCCGCAACAAAAACGATCTCGCGAATCCGGGTCGCATCAAGCTGCGGGGAAAGCGTCTGGAGCGTGGTGGAAGAAATAACGTAATTTTTGAAATCGCTGGTGAGGGTGAGCGGAACAGTGGCCACATGATTCGAGACATCTTTGATCTCCAGCTTGAGCGTGGCGTCCGGGGTCCCTTTAGCCGCGACCGTCAGCCCGGAGGCTGAAAGATTCATCGGAGCCGACCCGGAGAGATAAACGAACGCGAAATCATCGCTGTCCAGGTTGCTGTATTGCATCTGGATGTTTCGGGAAGAGGTCTGATGGACCTGAAGAGTCCCGCTCACCACAGTTTCCCCGCTGCCGACGCCGGATCCGATCACCGGTCTGTCAGGCAACACGGTAATCCGGGAAGGATCATAGGCGGCCGTTGTGAAATTCTGCGTATCGCTTGCTGCCGACAAGGGGCTAACGCTTTGAGTAACAGAACCGGAAGGAACGGCTTTCGTATCAGAAACCGTTTTTGAATTCGCCTCCGCAAGGGTCCTCGTCCGGATATGGTCGCGCCCGGTCAAATACCCATGGGCCGCGAAGGAAGTGGGCACAGGAATCCCGTTAAAAATAAAAAGGACGGTTACGAGATACGCAACCGTCCTTTGCATAAGTCCGTTTTTGATGCCTCTAATTTTATTTTTCTGTGCGTCCATGACCGCACCCCCTTGTTTTCATTTTTTTATATCCTTAAAGCTCATCATTAAATTCTTTTTTAAATATCTTTAAAAGTATTCCAAAAAACCGTCGGCAAGCCGAATATTAACACATTTTAATCCAATGTCAAGGCGCGGATATTTCTTGCTATGAAAAACACCACTTCCGCTAGTAGAAAACCTTTATCAGGGTGAGCCCGCAGGAGGGTATTGTTTGCCCGGAAAAACAGCGGGATTTCGCCTTTAGTATGGAAGGGATATCGGAGGGTTGACGTTTCCCCCTCCCTACTTCGAGAAGGGTCCCCATAATGTTGCGGACCATGTGATAGAGAAAGCCGTCGCCTTCAAAGCGGAAGACCAGAAGACCATTCTCCTTTTTGATCCGGATGGGCCTGAGCGTCCTGGTAAAGCTGACTTTCCTGGAACTTCTGCCTTTAAGAACGGCCGCCTCTGAAGTGAAGGACCGGAAGTCGTGACGACCGGACAGATGTCTCGCGGCTTTACGCATCGCGGCAAGGTCCAAGCGGAACGGAACGTGGTAGGCTCGGCCGGCAAGGAGGGGCGCGCGAAAAGGGCTGTTCCAGACGCGATATTCATAAACTTTGGACCGGGCACTGTAGCGCGCGTGAAAATCCGCTGGAACTTCCACGGCTGACTTTACAACGATGGCGGACGGGAGATAGGCATTCACGCCCCTCTGGATATGCGAAAGCTCGCGTCCGCTGCCGGTCCTGAAATTGACGACCTGCCCTTCCGCGTGAACGCCGGTATCCGTGCGACCGCTCGCGGCGGAGATCTTCACCGGATGGTCGAAAAACGCGGAAAGGGCCTTTTCGAGGGCTTCCTGGACCGTCGGCTTGCCGGGCTGGCGCTGAAATCCGAAAAACGCGGCGCCGTCGTATTCCAATACCAGTTTGATGTTTCTCATATTGTTGCGGGAAGCACGGGGAAAATTTCGATCTGGCTATTCCACACTTTACGCTAACCGCCAGTCCTTAAAAAGAACTTCCGCAATCTGGACCGCGTTCGTCGCCGCGCCTTTACGGATCTGGTCGCCGGAGACGAACATCGCCAGCCCGTTCGTCACGCTTGAATCGACGCGCAGTCGGCCGACATGGATATCGTCCTGACCCGTCGTTTCAAGCGGCATCGGGAAATAATTCCTCTCGCGGTCGTCAACGATCTTCACGCCCGGCGCTTTCGCGAGAAGGACGCGTGCGTCATCCGGCGTGATGGGTTTTTCGGTCTCGATATGCAGCGCTTCGGAATGCGCCCGGAGTACCGGAACACGCACACAGGTCGCCGAGATCCGGATATCGGAATCGTGGAAGATCTTTTTGGTCTCCTTGATCATCTTGGTCTCTTCCTCGTTGTAGCCGTCGGGCCCGATCCCGGAGTTGTGCGAGAATACGTTGAATGCGATCTGGTGCGGCAGGACATTTTTCTGAACGGGACGTCCCGCCAGGAAATCCCGGGCCTGGATCCGGAGCTCTTCCATCGCCTTCGCGCCGGCACCGCTCGCGGCCTGATAGGTCACTGCGACAAAGCGCTTGATCTTCACGGCCTTGTGGATCGGCCAAAGCGGAACAAGTGCGATGATCGTGGAGCAGTTCGGGTTCGCGATGATCCCTTTGTGCTTCGCAATGTCCTCGGGGTTGATCTCAGGGATCACAAGCGGAACCTCCGGATCCATCCGGAACGCGCTTGTGTTATCCACGACCACCGCGCCCGCCTTCACGGCGTACGGCGCGAGGGCTTTCGAGATCGATCCGCCCGCACTCGCGAACACGAGGTCGATTCCCTCGAAAGAATCCGGTGTCGCTTCTTCGATCTTGTACGTCTTCCCCATGAATTTCTGCTCTTTCCCCGCCGAACGACCGGACGCGAGCAGTTTGAGCGACGCGAACGGGAACTTTCGTTCCTCAAGGATGGCCAAAAGTTCCTGACCGACAGCGCCGGTGACGCCGAGAATTGCAATATCGGGTTTTTTCATATTAACGCACAGCGTAGAGCGTTTGGCGCTCGGGATTCAGCATCCGCCACGGCACGCTCCCCGCCTCCTTTATCAGTTATTCAGCGATTCTGCTTTCACCGAAACCCAAATCGACGCTGATTCGACATTGAGCTTCCATTTCACGAAGGAATCCGCGGGCGATCGACAAGAAATGGCTCTGTTCTTTTATAAAACTTCGCCCGCCCCCTACGATATACGTTCCGTTACAAGATCACCCATTTTCACACAACCGACCCTGGTCGTGCCTTCCGCGTAAATATCCGCGGTGCGATAGCCGTCGGCAAGGACCTTCTCGACCGCCGCCTCGATCGCGCGCGCGGCCTTCGGCTGGTCAAAACTGTGTTCCATCATCATCGCGACCGAGAGGATCGTCGCGAGAGGATTCGCGATGTCCTTGCCCGCGATGTCGGGCGCCGAACCGTGTACCGGTTCGTACATCGCCACCTTGTCGCCGACCGAAGCCGACGGCAGCATCCCGATCGAGCCCGTGAGCATCGCGGATTCGTCGCTCAGGATGTCCCCGAAGAGATTGCTTGTGACGATCACGTCGAACTGTTTCGGGTCGCGGATCAGCTGCATCGCGCAATCATCCACATAACGATGTGAGAGTTCGACATCCGGGAAACCATTCGCAACCTCGATCACCACCTTGCGCCAGAGCTGACTCACGTCGAGGACATTGGCCTTGTCAACCGAAGTCACTTTTTTCCGCCGCTTCCGGGCGAATTCGAAGGCCCTCCGCGCGATCCGCGCGATTTCAGGCGTCGTGTAGCTCATCGTATTGAAACCCCGCTCCGTGCCGTCGGGAAGTTTTTCGATCCCGCGAGGCGAACCGAAATAAACGCCGCTCACAAGCTCTCGCAGGATGATGAAATCGAGGCCCTTGACGATCTCTTCCCTGATCGGCGAACGGGATGCGAGCTGCGGGAACATCTTCACGGGACGGACGTTCGCATAGGCGTTAAGCCCCTTGCGGAGCCCGAGCAATCCTTTTTCCGGACGCTTATCCGAGGGCAGGCTGTCCCATTTCGGGCCGCCGACCGCGCCGAGAAAAACCGCGTCGGCTTTCTGGGCCTTCGCAAGGGTCTCGGGCGTGAGAGGGACGCCAAATTGATCGATGGAAGCACCACCGGCCAGAAGTTCCTCGGTCTCGAATCTGAGACCGGTCTTGGGCTCGACCTTCCGCAGGACCTTCATGGCCTGCGCCGTTACTTCGACTCCGATACCGTCACCGGGAAATACTGCTATTTTGTACATGGGATGGGTCACCTTTCGAACGTGGACTCTTTAAAACGCTCAGACCTTGCTGATCTTGAAATGCCTGCGTTTGACACTTTCGTAGATTTTGGAATATTTCTTCGCGGTCGAGGACCAGGAGAAGTCACTTTCCATGGCATTCTTCACGAGTGTTCTCCACGGCTTATCCTGCCGGAAAACCGTGACCGCCCCGGCGACCGCGTCCGAGAGAGCCTCGACCGTGTAATCCTCGAAAACAAACCCGTTTCCCTTACCGGACTCCGCGTCAAACGGCTCCAGAGCGTCGGCAAGGCCACCGGTCGCGCGGGCGACCGGCACCGCCCCGTAGCGGAGGCCGATGATGTGCCCGAGCCCCGCGGGCTCGTGATAGGCCGGAAAAAGAAGCATGTCGGCCCCGGCATAGATCCGTTTCGCCATCCTGGGGTCGAAAAGGATATGCACGCTCAGCCATTTCTTGTTGCGCCTGGCCAGATCACGCAGAATCTGATGATACCGTTCCTCGCCGGTCCCGAGCAGGACACACTGGACACCCAGACCGGCCATTTTTTCGAAAGCCGGGATCAGGATATCGAGCCCCTTCTGCGCCGTGAGGTGGGACACGAAACCGATCAGGGGCACAGCCTCATCCGCGGCGAAACCATTTTCCTTCTGGAGCACCGTTTTGTTGACCTTTTTCCCGGAAGCGGCAGCGGCGCTGAAATTCGCCTCGATCTCTTTATCGGTCGCCGGATCCCATTCCGCGGGATCGATCCCGTTCAGGACTCCCGTCACGGTCTCCTTTCGCGCGGCGATCACCCCTTCCATCCCGCAGCCGAATTCTTTCTTCTGGATCTCGCGACTGTAATGTTCGGACGCAGCCACCACGCGATCGGCGAACACGAGCCCGCCTTTGAGGAAACTGAACTTGCTGTAGAACTCAAGAAGGTCCGACTTGTAAAACTCCCATCCGAACCCGGTGGACGGAAAAGAGTCGGGCGGGAAATTTCCCTGGTAAGCGAGGTTGTGGACCGTGAAGACACTTCGCGCTTTCGCGAACGGGGCGTAGCCGGTCTCGATCGACTTGATATAGACCGGAATCAGACCCGTCTGCCAATCATGACAGTGGATGATCTCGGGGCTCAGCTTGAGCTGCTCGATGGCCTTGAGGGTCGCTCGCTGGAAATACGTGAACCGCCGGTCATTATCCTGGTAATCCCCGATCGCGTTGCCGTAGAGCTCGTCCCGCTGGAAATAATCAGGATGCTCGATAAAGTAGACCTTGATCCCGTTATCGAGCTTCTTGTAGAAGACCCGGGTCGCTTCGAGGGTATTGCCGATTATCACCTCGAAATAATTGATCGCGATCTCGAGACCCAGCCTGCGAATATCGACGCATTTGTAGCGGGGCATGAATACCGTAACATCGTGACCTTCCGCGCGGACGGCGGCTGTCAGAGAAGCGAGGGTATCCCCCAATCCCCCCGTTCGTGCGAACGGGGAGATCTCGGACGTAACGAAGAGAATCTTCACAAGACTTTTGAGGACGGGTACCGGAACTTCGTGATGGCTTAACGGACCTGAAGAACGCAGTTCCAGCTGCCGAAGGCGTTCGGAACGCGCTCGCCGGCCTCCTGGGCATCCTGCCAGTCACCGTCGACCAGATAGCGGTACTCATAGCGGCCCAGACCAAGCACGACGGAGGCTTTCCAGTTGCCGTTCGCGTCCTTTTTCAGGGGCGTTTTCCCGGGATTCCAGCCGTTAAAACTCCCGCCAACGGAAACTTTCTTCGCTTGCGGAGCATAGAACTTGAATTCGACGGTCTTGTCGCAGGATTTGGAACAGGTCTGGGAAACGGATTTAGCGGGTTTTTTGACGGAAATTTTGGTTGATGGTCTCGACATGATAGAAACTCCTTCTGATTGTCTGGCTGGTTAGTTCACATTCCGTAGATCAAATGACGCGGAAGTGGGGGCAGTATATATCAGAAAAAACAACTTGCCAAGAAGCATCTGGCCCATATAATACCGCCTCTATGAAAATCTGCGTCATCTGCAATAAGAAGCCGATTGTCGGCAATACTATCGCTCGCCGTGGTCTTCCTAAAAAGACCGGCGGTATCGGTGTCAAGACTACCGGCATTTCCCGCCGTCGCTTCATGCCGAACCTCCAGAGGGTCAAGATCAGGTTCCCGAACGGAACGGTGCGGCGCGTCAACGTTTGCGCCAGCTGTCTCCAGTCGGGCAAGGTCACCAAGGCGCCCGTTCGGCGGAAAACCGAAGTCCAGGCGGGCGCTTAATCCGGGTCCGCCGGCTCCTTCATTTCCTTCGCGTCCAGGCTGAGTGTTTCTATGCCGTTCCAGACCCTGGTCTTCACGGTATAGGCAAAATCGTGTCTCGACCCCGGACGTGCCGTGGCGAGTCGGAACATTTGCTTTTCATTGATGAGGGCGGGATAGTTCGCTGATCCGTCGCCGACCATGATCTCGTAAGTTTCCCCGTAGATTTTCCTGGGTCTGGTTTTGACCGAAAGTCCCCGCGTCAGGAATACCGGCCGCGGGTTCCCCACCCCGAAAGGTTCCAGCAATTCCAGTTCACGGAGAAACACCGTCGTGAGGTCTCCGAATCCGATCTCGAGATCAACCGGGACTTTCCTGACCATGATCGCGGGGTCCAGGTTCTCAAGGGCATAGGCGTTGATCTCCTCGCGGAACGCCTTGAGATTCCCCGCCCGGATCGAAAGCCCCGCCGCCTGTTCGTGTCCGCCGAATTCCTCCAGAAGTCCGGCGCAGGATTGAAGGGCGTTGAATAAATGAAATCCTTTGATCGAGCGCCCTGAACCCTTGCCTTTGTCACCCTCGACAGCAATGACGATCGCGGGCCGGCAGTATTTCTCGACAAGCCGCGACGCCACGATCCCGATGACGCCCTGATGCCATCCTTCTCC
>MWBI01000113.1 GCA_002068945.1 Candidatus Omnitrophica bacterium ADurb.Bin314 | reverse complement strand
GCATCGTCGCCACTTCATCCTTCGAACGATACTTCGCCGGGTCGGACATCGAGTGCCCGCGATAACGATAGGTCAGCATCTCGAGGATGTACGGACCCTTTCCCGAGCGTGCATGCTCGATCGCCCGGCTTGCGGCAGCGCAGGCGGCGCTCAAGGAGAAGAAATAACTGAGGGAGATCCCTCGATAAGCTCGGGATTAAATAACCCCGGCCTTACAGCCGGGGTTATTTGACTGCTCTCATGGCGGGAAAAAAGAAAAAAAAGAAATCAGGTTCGATCCGTCGGGTCCAGAAGAAACAGACCCGGAAGAAGGCAAGCCGGAAGCGCAGAAAGCGTTCCCGGCTTGTTTCCCGTCGTTTTAAAAAGCCGGGGGCCCCCGCGATCTCCGGCAAGATCGAAGCCTTGCTGCAGCAAGAAATAGCCTTCCAGAAGGAAGCCCACGATATCATCCGCAAGGAAACCTCTGCCCAAGGGGTCTCGGAACGTCGGCAGCGGTCCCGTTCCCATGAGGAGGACGAAGAGTCCGACTCGGAAGACGCGATGGACCAGACGCTTGACCGCACTCCGATGAAGATTTATCTCGACCAGATCGAGCATATTCCGCTTCTGACCCCGGAAGAAGAAATCTCGCTGGCCCGGAAGATCCAGACGGGAGGTCCTGCGGGGGAGGATTCCCGGCAGAAGATGATCCGTTCGAACCTGCGTCTTGTGATCGCGATCGCCAAACGCTACACGCATATGGGACTCCCGTTCTCCGATCTTGTGGAGGAAGGCAATATCGGCCTCATGCGCGCGGTGGAGAAGTTCGATCCGGGAAAAGGCTACCGTTTCTCGACGTATGCGTCCTGGTGGATCAAACAGGGGATGATGCGCTCGCTCTCGAACCATGGCAAGACGATCCGCATTCCGGTCTACATGTATGACATTATTTCCAAGTGGAGGCGGGTCCGTGATGCCCTGACGCAGCGGCTCAACCGCACTCCGACTCGCAGGGAGATCGCCAAGATTCTCGAGATACCGATCTCGAAGGTCCGCGAGATCGAAAATATCGTCAACAAGCCGAGTTCGCTCAATACGCCCCTCAGTCTGGACGGCGCGGCTGAATTGATCGATCTGATTGAAGATGACGTCGCGAGAAAGCCTGATGCCCAGGTCGGCGAGGTCCTGAAAAGCGAACGGGTCCAGAAACTTCTCGACCGTCTCGATGACCGGGAGCGGCAGATCCTGATTCTCCGCTTCGGGTTCGGGGAACATGACCCGCATACCCTGGAAGAGGTGGCCAAGAATTTCGGAGTGACCCGCGAACGCATCCGCCAGCTCGAAGGTGTGGCGCTAAAGAAGATTCGTGCTCAACTCATCCTTGAAGGTGATCATTTCGACAATTATCTTTCACACGACTGATCCGTTCCCCGATCAGTCAATCCCCAGGAGGAATTGCATGAGTATCGCTTCACTCAAAGCCAGGGTCCGCGACATCCCGGATTTTCCGAAGAAGGGCATCCTCTTTCGGGATATCACCCCGTTGCTCAAGGAGCCGGCCTCTTTCAGGGAGATTGTGGCGCGCCTGACCGCGGCGGTCCGGAAGTCCGGGGCGAAGGTTGTGGTCGGGATCGAGTCGCGCGGGTTCATTTTTGGCGCGCCGGTTGCCGCCAAACTCGGCATCGGATTTGTTCCAATCAGGAAAAAGGGGAAGCTTCCCTGGCGAACCAGACAGGTCGCCTGCACACTCGAGTATGGACAGGAAATCCTCGAGATCCACGCGGATGCAGTCAAGCGCGGTCAGAAAGTCGTCGTGATCGATGACCTCCTCGCGACTGGCGGAACGGCACAGGCCGCGGCGAAACTCGTCGAGAAGCTCGGCGGCAAGGTCGCGCTGCTCGCGTTCGTGATTGAACTTGAATTCCTCAAAGGGCGCGAAAAACTCGGCCGTTACGATGCGCTTTCTCTGTTGAAGTATTAACGCCAAACGATAATATATCCCCGTTTCAGCGGCGTTTAATAACCGGCGGTCACGCCCCCATAGCTCAATTGGATAGAGCATCTCCTTCCTAAGGAGAGGGTTGCATGTTCGATTCATGCTGGGGGCATTCTTTTATCCTATGAAACAAACACCGAATACTCAAAATTTCAGATCGATCTTCCCGGCACTGCTGGTGGCGTGTCTGTTTTTTCATGCCCCCGCGTCCGGCGCGCGGAGCACTGAAAAGGCTGCGGACAAGAAGCCGGACCCGCAGACCGTCGCCGAATTCGAGGCGATGAAGGATGAATGGGAAAAAGTGCGCGATCAGCAGGTCGCGATGATCCAGCAAAAGGAAGAAGACCTGGAACGGCTGAAGGAAGAACTTTTCGTCATGGTCCGGCGTGAGAACATCACCGAGACCCCGGACGTGACGACGCTTCCTTCCAAAGAACCCGCGGAGGTCTCTTCCGGCGCAGTTTCGGCGACGGCCGTGACGGCCGCCTCGGCCGATCCTGCCGTGACCGAATCTTTCAGGAAAAAGATTGCTGAGCTTAAAGAAGCAAACCGCCTGCTCTCCTCCGAGAACGCGGAGCTTCGGTCCAGGAACCGTGAGCTGGATGCCGTTTGCGGTTCCAGGCCCTCGAAGAAGGAACGTAAAAAACTGGAAGCAAAACAGGCTCAGCTTGCCGTGCAGTCGGAATCGTTCAAAAAAGGCCAACAGGAATATTTCAAAAAGAAATCTGGCGGGATTTCCGGCGATGCGTCCCATGATGTTTCGAATGTTCCGGGTGTCGTGCCGGTCGAAGAATAGGACATGGGGAGTTTGCCGGAAAAGGCCGCTCTGCGGGAACAACTGCTTGCCAGTCGCGCGGCCATCCCGTCCCCGAAGCGTCGCCTGAAGAGCGCGAAGATCTTCGCGAAGCTTTTCAAGACGACGGCTTATCGAAAGGCCCGCAGAGTCGCTTTCTACCACGGAACCGCGGATGAGGTCCGGACGCGGCCATTCCTTGAAAAGATCATTAAGGAGAAGGAATTGTATTTGCCGAGGGTCGGAAGGACCCGGCGGTCACTTTCCCTGTGCCGTATCCGTGATCTGAAACGCGACCTCCGAAAAGGGACGTACGCGATCATGGAGCCCCGGATGCACTGCGCGGTCCTGTCGGCATCCGGGATGGACCTTATCGTTGTGCCTGGTGTTGGCTTCGACCGGTGCGGCGGACGGCTTGGCCGCGGAGCGGGTTACTATGACCGCCTCCTCAAAAAAATGCCGGGCGTTCACAAGATCGGGATCTGCTACCGGGAACAGCTTGTCCAAAACGTACCCGTCGCAAAACACGATATCGCAATGGACCAGGTCATTACGGACTGAGAGCCAGGAAACGATGAAACACGAAGAGTTGATCGGGGAACGAGGGGGCGGCCGGAAGATCTATACGATCACGGAGCTCAATAAAGAGGTCCGTGGAGTGCTCGAAACGCGCTACGCGGGCGTGTGGGTGGAAGGCGAGGTCTCGAATTACAAGCGCCATAGCTCCGGCCATATCTACCTTACCCTGAAAGACGAGCAGTCGCAGATTTCCGCGGTTTTCTTCAGCTTTCACCACCGCGGCCTGAAGTTCGGGCTCGAGGACGGGCTTAAGGTGCTTGCCTACGGCCGCGCGTCGGTTTATGAGGCGCGGGGGCAATACCAGTTCTACATCGAACGCGTCGAAGCGAAAGGGGTCGGAGCGCTTCAGCTCGCATTCCAGCAACTCAAAGAAAAATTATGGAAGGAAGGGCTCTTCAACGAGGAGCGAAAGCGGCCCATTCCGAAGTTCCCGAAAACGGTCGGGGTCATCACGTCACCGACAGGAGCGGCGATCCACGATATCCTGAACGTCATCGGACGCAGGTCCGGCGGGACGAACGTACTGTTGTGTCCGGTCAAGGTGCAGGGGGATGGCGCCGCCGAAGAGGTTGCGGGGGCTATCCGGATGATGAATGATTTCGGAGAAGCGGAAGTGCTGATCGTGGGCCGCGGCGGAGGAAGCCTCGAGGATCTCTGGGCCTTCAACGAGGAGCCGGTCGCGCGGGCCATTTACGGCTCGAAGATTCCCGTGATCTCCGCGGTGGGGCATGAGACGGACTGGACGATCGCGGATTTTGTCGCGGATCTCCGGGCTCCGACGCCGTCGGCCGCGGCCGAGCTGGTAGTCGCGAACCGTCTGGACCTTGAAGAGAGATTGCGGGACCGGACAGAGCGGTTGCGTTGGGGGATGCGGTCACTGGCGGAGCAACATCGTCAGAAGCTTGAGTATTTAGGTTCGAGCGCGGCTTTTAAACAACCTCGCTACCTTCTGGAGCAGTTCGCGGAACGGACGGATGAACTGGGGCGGCGGCTCCAGGGAATTTTCGCGAGCTGGCTCGCGCTCAAAAGGCAGGTTTTTGCGACGCTGACGGGGCGGATGAACGCATTGAACCCTATCGGAATCCTGGAGCGTGGTTATTCGGTTTCGTTCGCGGCTTCGGGCGCGGTCCTGAAAGATGCCGCCCGCGTCAAAACAGGGGAGGAGATCATCACGCGGTTGCATAAAGGCAAACTGGTTTCCAGGGTCATCAAAACGGAAAAGGAATGAATATGGCGGAAAAAAACGAGAAAGTGGATTTCGAAAGGTCAATGCAGTCGCTTGAGAAGATCGTCGAAGCGCTTGAAGGTAGCGAGTTGACACTCGATGAGGCTCTCAAAAAATACGAGGAAGGCGTCGGTCTGGTCCGCATCTGCCAATCCAAGCTCAGCGAGGCTGAGAAAAAGATCGAAGTCCTGACCAAGGCGCTTGACGGGTCCTTCAAGAAGGAACCTTTCGAGGCTGAAGGGGCCGCCGTGAAAGGCCGGAAGAAAAAGCGGGATACGGATGACGGGGACGCTTTCTGATCGCGCGTCAGATCTTGTGAGAGAAAAGCCATGAAATACGAAAGATTCTTCAAAAAACAGCTGCGGGCGATCGAAAAAGAGCTTCGACGCATCATGAAAACACGCCAGGCCAGGCCCCGTTCCATCCACAGGGTTATGCAATACGCTGTTTTTACCGGAGGGAAAAGATTCCGTCCGGTCCTTACCCTGGCGGTTTGCGAAGCCTGCGGCGGTAAAATGCGCGACGTGCTTCCCGCGGCCTGCGCGATCGAGATGATCCACACGTATTCGCTGATCCATGACGATCTTCCGGCGCTCGACAATGACGATCTTCGGCGCGGTCAACCGACCTGTCACAAGAAGTTCGGCGAAGCCGCGGCGATCCTGGCGGGGGACGGCCTTCTGACGCTGGCCTTTGAGGTCCTCTCGGAAGTGAAACCGGCGGAACGGGCCGCGGAGCTTGTAAGGCGGGTGTCGACCGCTTCCGGAACGCATGGTATGATCGGCGGGCAGGTCGAGGACATCGAGACGTCCCGCAAACGTCTGGACCTTTCCACGCATGATTTCATCTGTCATAACAAGACCGGCGCGTTGATCCGCGTCAGTGCGGCCGCGGGGGCGATTGCCGCAGGAGCCAAGGGCGGAAAATCCGCTGCGGTTGCCCGCTACGGCGCCGCTATCGGCCTTGCGTTCCAGGTCGTGGATGATCTCCTGGATCGGGATGGCTATTGCCGGTTCCTGACACGCCAGGAGACGGTCAAAAAGGCGATGAGGTTGATCGCGACCGCCCGGCGGGAAGCCGGCAGGCTCGGCCCGAAGGCGGGGGCCCTGGTTTATCTTGCGGATTTTTTAGAATCACGAATACCTTGTTAACCCGAGCAGCCCACGCGGTTGAAATGGTCAAAGGATGACGACGAACTGGATTCAAAATATCAATAGTCCGGAAGATCTGAAGAAGGTGCCTCTCGAGAAACTTCCCGAGGTGGCGGCGGAGTATCGCGAATTCCTGATTCAGTCGGTGGCGAAAACCGGCGGCCATCTCGGAGCGAGCCTCGGCACGCTTGAACTCACGATCGCGCTTCACTATGTGCTCAATTCCCCCGAAGACAAAATCTGCTGGGATGTCGGCCACCAGGCCTATGTCCATAAAATGATCACAGGACGCCGTGACCGGATGACGACAATGAGACAGCCCGGCGGCCTGAGCGGGTTTCCGGCCCCTTGGGAAAGCAAACACGATCCGTTCATCGTCGGGCACGCGGGGACCGCGATCTCCGAAGCGCTGGGGCTGGCCTGCGCCCGGGACCTCAAAAAGGGCCAGGAAAAGGTTGTCGCGCTCGTGGGAGACGGGGCGATAACGGCGGGCCTTTCGTTCGAGGCCCTCAATCACGCGGGGCATCTCAAGAAGAACATGCTCGTGATCCTGAACGACAACGAGATGTCGATCGCGAAGAACGTCGGCGCGGTCAGCCGTTACCTCAACAAGGTCCTCACGAATCCCATCTATAACCGTGTGCGGAGCGAGCTTGAGAAGCAACTCCAGAAATTTCCGAGGCTTCAGAAACTCGCGAACGCCTCTCTGGAGAGAATGAAGCATCTTTTTGTTCCCGGCATTCTTTTTGAAGAGCTCGGCTACCGCTACTTTGGTCCCGTGGACGGCCATGACGTGATCCGGCTGGTCGGAATCCTGAAAGACGTGTTCGCGCTGGGCACCTGTTCTCTTCTTCATGTGATCACGAAAAAGGGACGGGGATGCGAGTTCGCGGAGCATGATGAGGAGAAAGGTCATGGCGTGGTGCCCTTCAACGTCAAAACGGGAGAAAAGATCAAAAGCGCCCCCGAAAAAGACGCCGCCCGCAGTATTTCGTTCACGCAGGCCTTTTCGGACGCGCTCCTGAAGCTCGCCCGTCGCGATCCGGCGGTGGTCGCGGTGACCGCAGCGATGCCAACGGGAACGGGGCTCCATGATTTCCAGAAATCGTTCCCCGACCGCTTTTTCGATGTCGGGATCGCCGAGCAGCATGCCGTGACGTTCGCGGGCGCGATGGCGAAATGCGGGCTGAAGCCTGTCGTTGCGGTTTATTCGACATTCATGCAGCGTTCTTACGATTCCGTGATGCATGACGTGGCGCTCCAGCGGACCGGTGTCGTGCTCGCGCTCGACCGGGCGGGACTCGTCGGCGCGGACGGCGCGACGCACCAGGGGATCTTTGATATCGCCTTTCTCGGGTCGGTGCCCGGAATCGTGATCGGGGCACCGAAAGACGAATTTGAGATGGAAAGGATGCTCGATCTCGGGCTCGGAGCCCCCGTGCCGTTTGTGATCCGGTACCCCCGCGCGAATGTCACGAAATTCTTTGATGAATTGCCCAAGCGCCCGTTCCAGACGGGAGAAGGGGAAGTGATGTTCGACGGTGATGACGTGACGCTTCTCGCGCTTGGCAGCACGGTCGAGGTGGCGTGCAAGGCTCACGCGCTTCTTAAAAAGGAGGGTGTCTCGGCCCGCGTTGTGAACATGCGCTTCGCAAAGCCGCTGGACGAGACGATGATCCTCGAGTCGGTGAAAAAGACAAGGATGCTTTTCACGCTCGAAGAGCATGTCCTGACCGGCGGCTTTGGTTCCCAAATCCTGGAATTCCTTGAAGAGCGGAGGCTTGGCGGAACGCCTCTCAAACGGTTCGCGCTGCCGGATGAATTCATCGAACACGGTTCCCGTGAAGCCCAGCTCGAACTCTACGGCCTGTCCCCCGAAAAGGTCGCCGCCGCCGTCCTCAAAGAAGTCCAGGTTTTGCCGCAGCGCGGTTCCTGATTCCAAAACAGCTCGTTTGCGTCCTTGATGCCCGGGACCGTCCCGCTTAAAATACCCGCGGAGGGCACATCCATGAAAAAAGTCGGGATCGTCATTAATCAGAAAAAACAGGGTGCCGTGGAGCTCGCGGCGAAGATTCGTGCGTGGCTCGGGAAACGGGACCTCGCGGTCGTGGATTCGATGGCCCAGCCCGTCGAACAGTTCGTAGAAGATGCGGACTTCCTGATATCGCTCGGCGGGGACGGGACCATCCTTTCCATCGTCGGCCATCTCCGTAACCGGTCCGTCCCGGTGCTCGGCGTAAACCTCGGAAGTCTCGGATTCCTCACGGAGGTGAAACAATCCGAGGTCTTTGAAGAGCTCACGGCCTATTTCCAGCAGCCCACGATCGAGGACCGGCTGATGCTTTCCTGCGCCGCGTGGAGCAAAACGCGTCAAACGGAGCGGCGATTTCTGGCCCTGAACGACATCGTGATCAGCCGCGAAGGGCTGGCCCGCATCCTGCGCCTGGACGTGTTTGTGTCAGGGGAGAAGCTCACGAGTTTCCGCGGGGACGGAGTGATTATCGCGACGCCGACGGGGTCCACCGCCTATTCGCTTTCAGCGAACGGCGCGGTCGTCCATCCGAAACTCGACGTCATCGTGATTACGCCGATCTGCCCGCACGCGTTGAGCCTGCGGTCCATTGTGATCGGTGCGGACGAGAAGATTAACGTGCAGGTTCGTACCGATGATCCCGCCGAAAAGGCGCTTTTGACAGCCGACGGTCAAGAAAAGATCGAAATCGACGATAGCTATACCGTTGAGGTGGGGCGTTCGAATACCCCATTCAAATTGATCAAAAGCACGAAACGGAGTTATCTGGAAACGCTCCGGGAAAATTTCAAGCTGCCGGATTCCGAGAAATAATTTCCGTCGGATGGTGTTTCACAACCGGATATGCCGTCAAAGGCATTTCCTGTCCTGAGCGGGGTGGGTTATCGTCAGACTGTTGATCGTGGATGACGAAAAGTCGATCTGCGAAGAGTTCCGCGAAACCATGGAGCATGAAGGCTTCGAGGTCGATTTCGCGAGTTCCGGAAAAGAAGGGCTCAAAAAGCTCTCGGAGCGCGATTATAATCTGGTTTTCCTCGACGAAAGCATGCCGTGGATGACCGGAGACAGGGTTTTTAAAAAGATCCGCCAGGTGAGCAAGGTCCCGGTGGCGTTCATTTCGGGTTTTATGACCCCCGAGAAGCAGCGGCAGGTCATGATGATGGGCGCCATCAGTTTTCTTCAAAAACCGCTGGACCTGAAGCGCGTGAAATCCCTCATCCACAACGTGGCGAATCACAACGGCTGAAACCGGCCCGGAGTTCAAAAATGATATCCGATCCCCAAGCACCCGCTTCTGATATCCGTGTCCGTTTTGCCCCTTCCCCGACGGGTTACCTCCACATCGGCGGTGTAC
>MWBI01000112.1 GCA_002068945.1 Candidatus Omnitrophica bacterium ADurb.Bin314 | reverse complement strand
CCCGCCGCACATAAAAGGCATCGTCCACCGGATCATTCATTGCATGAATCAATTCGCCTTTCGAGAGACGATCAATCCTATTATACGAAGATTTTGCCGGCTTATTTCATAAATCCTCTGGCGGGAGAGATTTCCCTCCCCCCCGGCCCACTTCCGGGAGAGAGGGGGGAGGCGTTTTCACCACCGCGGCGCGGAGGACGCGGAGGATTTTTCATCCCCGCGGGCGATGAAGGTGAATAGCCGAAGGCGGCAGCCTACGGTTCCGTACGAAACCATCCCAACCCCGAAGGGATTGAATTTTAACATTCGACCCCGGCGGGATCGATTTCACGGGGGACGTAACCGGGGGTTGTCACCCCCGGCTATTCATAAGCAATCCCATCAGGATTGGCTGCAGGCAAGATGCCTGCACCACAAATGATATGGATCCCCGCTTCCGCGGGGATGACATTCTGATAAGTCTCCCCCCATTCACTTGTTATCATCCCTCCCTTCCAGGATAATCTGATGCACGAAGCGACTGATGCACGACGAGGGAGATCCCATGCCCACCACCCGCCGGACGAACGAATTGCGTATTCTCCACGGAACCAATCCCTACGCCTTGGAAGTGCAGGGCAAGGCCAACGAACCGATTTGCGTGGCCATGCTGCTCGACCGCGCCCGGATGCAATTGGATCTGCCCGTCGAGGCCACGCTCGAAGCCATCTACGACCGGCTCGAGAATAACGCCCCGCGCGTGGCCGTCATCACCGGCTCGCCCGACCACCCCGCTCATGTCATGGATCACGAAACCGTGCTGAAAGCGGCGGCGGCCATCTGGAACCGGGGCGGCGTGCCCTTCGCCTTCGGAGTTCCCGTGGTCTGCGACGGGACCGCCCAAAGCACGCACGGCATGTGCTATTCGCTGGTCTCGCGCAACCTGGCCAGCGCCATGGTCATCAACCAGATGGAAGGACATTCGTACCACGGCGCGTTCGTCATCCAGGGATGCGACAAAACCCCCTTCGCCGTGGTGAACGCCCTCGCCTCGCTCGACGTCACCCGCCGCGCGCGCGGCGAGGCCCCCGTCTTCGCCACTTTCGCCCCCGCCCATGTGTTGCGCGGCGGGACCATTCCGGACGATCTGAAGCACGAACTGAGCGAGCTGGCCGATGAAGCCGATCGCCAGAACCAGGGCTCCCTCGGCGAGGACATCCGCCACACGTTGCGGCATATCCTGCAGTGTTCCTCCAACCAGGCCTTTCAGGGAATCTTCAAGCGCGCGGGACCCAATCACGATATCATCACCCGCCTCCAGGTATTTCAGAAATCTCCGGACCTCGTCGATCGGCGTGGAAAGATCGGCATCCGAGATAAGGCAGAACTGTCCTTTCGCTGCGAGCATCCCCCGTTTGACCGCATCGCCCTTGCCGGCGTTCCGTGGGCTCACGAGAACCTGGCTTTGATTAAAACGGAGCTTTTCGGCCGCAATCTTCACGGTGCGGTCCCGGCTCCCGTCATCGCAAACAATCACTTCGGCCTCGTAGGTTTGCCTGCGGAGGAAGGCCATAATGAAATCGAGCGTTCCCGGAAGACGTTTCTCCTCGTTATAAGCCGGTATGATGATGGATAAATAAGGCGTTGCCATGTTCTTTCTAGTGTTGCTCCTTTAACGCGGTTCTGAAGTAATCGAGGGTCTTTTTGAGCCCTTCCTCGAGAGGAACCGAGGGGTTCCATCCAAGAAGCTTCCTGGCGCGACTGATATCCGGCTGGCGGACCTTCGGGTCGTCGACCGGAAGGCCTTCGTGCACGATCGAGGAACTCGTCCCCGTGATCTTCACGATCCGCTTCGCGAGATCAAGCACCGAGATCTCATCCGGATTCCCGATATTCATCGGCTCATTCACGCCGGACATAAGTAGTTTTTCGATGCCATCCACCATGTCATCGATATAACAGAGGCTCCTGGTCTGCTTCCCTTTCCCGAAAACCGTGACCGGCGCGCCCGTCAGCGCCTGGGTCATGAACGCGGGGATCGCACGGCCGTCCTTGAGACGCATCCGCGGGCCGTAGGTGTTGAATATCCGGATGATCTTGGTATCCATCCGGTGCGACCGGTGATATGCCATCGTCAGCGCTTCCGCGTAGCGTTTCGCCTCGTCGTAAACACCGCGAGGGCCGACCGGATTGACATTGCCCCAGTATTCTTCCTTTTGCGGATGCACGAGAGGATCGCCGTAAACCTCCGAGGTCGATGCGAGCAAAAAAACCGCTTTTTTTTCCTTCGCAAGCCCGAGGACATGATGCGTCCCGAGCGCCCCCACCTTGAGTGTCTGGATCGGATACTGAAGATAATCCAGGGGACTCGCGGGCGAAGCAAAATGAAGAATGTAATCCACCGCGCCGGGTAAGTCGATATAGTCGCAAATATTGTGGCGAACAAGTTCAAAATCGCGGTTCCCGGCAAGATGCGCGATGTTTTTTTCGTTCCCTGTCAAAAAATTATCGATCGCGACCACCTTGAATCCGCGGGCAAGAAACCGCTCGCAGAGATGAGAACCGATAAATCCGCCGCCGCCCGTTATGATCACCGTTTTCTGATTCATATTCATACTATCATCCCGCCGCTTCGTCGGCCTCGGCTTTGGCCTGCGCCCTGGCCTCCGCGGCCTTGCGGGCTTCTTCAAGCTCAATCAAAAAATTCGGTATTGCGTCCTCCCACGAACGCAAACGGACGCCGAGCTCACGGAAAATTTTTTCAAGAGATAACAGGGAGTTCGCGGGCCTCGGTGCCGGCCGTTTCAGCCTGTCTGAGGTAATATCCTCAACCGTCACATCGTTGCGGCCGGACTGCTTCAGAATAAACCGGGCAAAGTCCGACCAGGATGTTTCTCCTGTATTCGTGAGATGATAAAGCCGAACCCCTTCCGAAAAAACAGCGTCCTTCTTCCGGGCAAGGATATCACGGATCGCTTCCGCCACATCGCGGGTGTAGGTCGGGCGACCGATCTGATCCCTAACAACGGCAAGCTTCCCGGATTCGGCCGCTTGCCTCAAAATTGCCTTGGGGAACGAACGCCCGTAAACCCCGAAAAGCCAGCTGATCCGGAAAATGACCGCGCGTTTCGCGTTCGCGGTGATGTATGCCTCCGCATCCCGTTTCGTTTTTCCGTAAAAGCTGACGGGCGCGGTCCGGTCCGTCTCAAGATACTCCCCGTCTTTTGCGCCGTCGAAAACATAGTCCGTACTAAAAAAAACGAGAGGGATATTCAGTTCATTGCAAAGATCCGTGACGCACTTCACGGCCTCCGTATTCTGAGCGGCCGCCTCCTCATGGTGTTCTTCGCAGTAATCGACATCCGTCAGCGCCGCGCAGTGGATCAGGAGATCCGGCTTATGGGAAGCGAACGTATCCCGTAGTTTCCTCTCCTGCAGGAGGTCGCAGATCTCAAGATGCCTCGCAAGGTGAGGCGCGGGCCTCTTATCGAGAGCGATGACCTCATGCTCATGCTCCAGGGCATGGACAAGATCTGTTCCCAGCATACCGCCGGCGCCCGTGATCATGATCCGAAGCATCGCCTCTCCCATGATCATTTCACCGTAAACTTATCTTTTTTGAGCGGCTGCCACCATGACTCATGGCTGCGGTACCACTCCACCGTCGCCGCCAGGCCTTTTTCAAAGCTCCACTGCGGACGGTAGCCGAGTTTTTTCATCTTCTTGAAATCAAGCGCGTAGCGGAAGTCATGACCCGGCCGGTCCGTCACATTCCGGATCATGGATTCGTCTTTTCCGAGCTTCTTCAGTACGGCCCGGGTCAATTCAAGATTCGACATCTCGTGGTCCGACCCGACATTGTAGGTCTCGCCCGGCATTCCTTTCTCAAGCACCAGAAGCACCGCCCGGCAGGCGTCTTCGACAAAGATCCAGTCCCGGCGGTTACTCCCCGTCCCATAAAGCGGGACGGTCTTGTTCTCGAGCAGATTCGTCACAAAAAGAGGAATGACTTTTTCGGGAAATTGATAAGGTCCATAATTATTGGTGCAGCGGACAATCATGGCGGGGTGTTGATGCGTGACCTGGAACGAACGGACCAGAAGGTCGGCCGCCGCCTTGGAAGCTGAATAAGGACTGTTCGGCTTCAGCGGCGCGTCTTCCCTGAATTTGCCTTTCCGGATAGATCCG
>MWBI01000111.1 GCA_002068945.1 Candidatus Omnitrophica bacterium ADurb.Bin314 | reverse complement strand
ACCCGCCGCCCCACTCTGGATCACGCCCGTCTGGTCAACGCAATATATATTGACCGCGGTCGAGCTCGAGACTGGTGTCGCGAGAAGCGTGAATGTATCAGCCGAAGTACTGTTGTAGGCAAAGCCGAAACCATGTTTGTTGCCATCCCACGACGTATCGAGATACGCAGGCGTCGCACCGGTCATGTCGTCGATGGACGTCGGATACGTGGGCGGGTTCTGGGCGGCGCGATAACTCTCGGCCGCGGAACTGAACGTCCTCAGATCGGATTTAATAGCACCCTCGTTGGCATTTATCCTGGCGCGAAGAAGATTGGGGATAGCGATAGCCGCCAAAAGCCCAATGATCGCAACCACGATCATGATTTCCACCAATGTGAAACCACGTTGATTCAGCTTAATGAACATATACTACCTCCTGTTTATTTACCATAGCCTGCTAATAGTGTATCTCACACTTGGATATTCGGCAATGATTTATAGCAACTTGAGTCTTTTTTATCATGCCGGAGGAAGACTTGCTGAAAATCTTTAAAAAGACGCCCGCCATATACAAAAGCCTTCGGACACATACTCAAAAGATTATTTCATCGCCTGCGTCAGGGTCAGGATCGGAAGGAACAACGCGATGACGATGCCGCCGATCACAATGCCGAGGAACGCGATAATCAACGGCTCAATCAGGGAGGTCAGACCCGCGACCGCGGTGTCAACCTGGGTATCATAGAAGTCCGCGATCTTCGTGAGCATCCCTTCCAGTTCACCGGTCTCTTCGCCGATCGCGATCATGCGGATGACCATCTGGGGGAAAACCCCTCCCCGTTCCAGCGGCCCCGCGATATTTTCACCGCGTTTGACGGCCGCCATGAGCTCGATGATCATATGCTCGATTCTCGCGTTGCCGGAGGTCTTGGTGACGATCTCGAGCGCGGAAATGATCGCAACGCCGCTCTTGATGAGCGTCGCGAGGGTCCTTGAGAATTTGCTGATCGCTACCTTCAGGATAATCACCCCGAAGATCGGCATGCGAAGCTGGAAGGAATCCCAGGCCAGACGCCCCGCGGGAAGCCGGACGATCTGCCGACACGCGAAAACGAGCCCCCCGATAACACCGAGGATCCACCACCAGTTCGCGGCCATGTAATTACTGATCTTGATGAGGAACAGCGTCGGGGCGGGCAGTTTCGCGCCGAGACCGTCAAAGATCGTCGCGAATTTCGGAATGATGAACGCGAGCATCGCGAACGTGATCCCGAAGGCCATGATCGACACAACCAGCGGGTACATCATCGCCGACTTGACCTTCTTCTGCAGGGCGCTCGCCTTTTCAAAATACTGGGCCACGCGGTCCATGATCTCCTCGAGTCGTCCGCTCTGTTCCCCCGCCCGAACCATATGGATAAAAAGGGCGCTGAAGACCTTCTGATGCGGCAACATCGACTCGGAAAGGCTTTTCCCCGTCTGCACGTCCATGTACATCTTGCGAAGCACGACTCGGAACTTTTCTTTTTCGACCTGCTCGGAAAGGATGTCGAGGGACTGGACCAGCGGAATCCCGGCCGCGATGAGGGTCGCCATCTGACGCGCAAAGACCACCATGTCGTCAATCTTGACCCCGCCCGACTTGCCCGGCTTCTGTTTTTTAACAGGCGACGCGGCGGCCGCACCCTTCGTGACCTTGAAGATCGGCTGGGTCCTCTTGACCTCCTCGATCCGGATCACCATGAAACCCTGAGCCTTGAGCTTGCGGACGAGTTCCCCGGTATCCGGGGCGTCCTCCACCCCGGTCACGTCCTTGCCACTTTTATCCTTCACCAGATACGAAAATGACGGCATCATTTCACCCCGCGCTTGTGACTCGCAGGACCTCTTCAAGCGTGGTCCTCCCCGCCTTGAACAGTCCCAATGCGTTCTCAAAAAGCGTTTCCATTCCCTTTTGAACGGCAACTTCGTGAATAACATTACTGGACTTCTTCTGGATGACCAGGTTCCGGATCTCGGGATCGATCGTCAGGACCTCGGCGGTCCCGAGGCGGCCAAAATAACCTGTGTTGTTGCACTTGGCGCACCCCTTGCCGCTGAACGGCGTGATCGACCTGAGTTCGGCCTCCGGGATCTTGCAACGTCTCAGCACATCGGGCGAGATCGTCGCGGGCGCCTTGCAATACGGGCAGATCCCGCGAAGAAGCCGCTGCGCCGCGACACAGACTACGGAAGACGCGATCAGGAACGGTTCGATCCCCATATCCATCAGACGCGTCATGGCACCGGCGGCGCTGTTGGTGTGGAGTGTGCTGAAGACCAGGTGGCCGGTCAGGGCCGCCTTAATCGCGATGTCGGCCGTTTCGCCGTCGCGAATCTCTCCCACCAGTACAATATCGGGGCTCTGGCGGAGGAGGGCCCGCAGGCCGCTCGCGAACGTCAGCCCGATCTCCGGGATCACCTGCGTCTGCGTAATCCCTTCCACCTGGTACTCGACCGGGTCTTCGACCGTCATCAGGTTCTTCTCGGGCGTGTTCAGGGAATTCAGGATCGAATAAAGCGTCGTGGACTTCCCGCTTCCCGTCGGTCCCGTCACGAGGATCATGCCGTACGGCCGCTTGATCGCGTCGGCGAGCCGCGCGGTCGGTTTTTCCGTGAAACCGAGTTTGTCGAGCCCGGACCGGATGCCGCTGCGATCAAGAACACGAAGCACCATCTTCTCCCCGAAATAGGTCGGCAGGACAGACACCCGGAAATCGATCTGCCGGTCCTTCAGGAAAAGGCGGAACCGGCCGTCCTGCGGGATGCGCTTTTCAGTGATATCCAGTTTGGAGATGATCTTGGTCCTCGCGACAAGCGCCGGATAAAAATCCAGGGCATGTGAAAAGGATTCGCGGAGCGCTCCATCGATACGGTACCGGATCCGGAATTCCTTCTCGTAGGGTTCGAAGTGGATGTCCGAGGCGCGCTGTTTGATGGCCTTCTCGAGGATGAAGTTCACCATCTTGATGACCGGCGCGTCCTCGACGCCAACCTGCGCCGTGTCGCGGGAAGCCGGTTCCTCATTCTCCTGAATGACCTCGACGTTATCGGCGTCCTCGCCGCCGATGAACTCGTCGAAGTTCTTCGTCTCGGAAAAGAAATTGTCGATGACTTCGGCGAGTTTCGAGGGAAGGACCAGCGTCAGCACCACATCGCAGCCCGTCGTCCGTTTGATATCATCGAAGACCCTCAGCTTGAAGGGATCCCCCGTCGCGACCGTGACCAGTTTCCCGATTCTGGCGACAGGGATCACGCGGTGCTGTTCGATGAACTTTTTCGTGAACATACGGACCAGATCCTGGTCCACCTGGACCGCCTGGATGTTGAGCGGCGGAATGGAAAGCTTTTCGCTCATGAAATCGATGAGCACATCTTCCGTCACCGCTTTTTCACGGATGATCGCGTCCACCATGCTGATATCCTGACGCTCGGCAGTCTGTTCGAGGCGGGCAATCTGGTCCTCGGCCACTCCCATCTCTTTCAGCCATTCCACCCAGCCGGTCTTTTCGATCTTCATGGGCGGACCCCCGTTCCTTTTTTGAGGGCCTGATCCTCGGTCGACACGCGGAAAACCTCTTCGATCGAGGTCTCGCCCGCAAAGGCCTTTCTCACGGCCGATTCACGGAGCGTGTTCATCCCAAGCTCCCGGGCCCTTTGTTTGATGTCGTCCGCGGACGCGCCCTGCATGATGAGGTCGAGAATCCCGGGAGACATCTCGAGAATCTCCGTAATCACGCTGCGTCCCTGATACCCCATTTGCCGGCACTGGCTGCAGCCTTTGGCTCTCCAGAACTGGACCTTGCGGGCGGGATCCAGGTTCAGAAGCGGATACATCTCCGGTTCCAGATCGTAGGCGTAGCGGCAACGCGGGCAAAGTTTCCTGACGAGACGCTGGGCCGAGATCATGAGCACCGTGGACGCGATCAGGAACGGCTCAAGCCCGAGGTTGACCATACGCGTGACGGAGCTCACCGCGTCGTTCGTGTGGAGCGTGCTGAGCACGAGGTGCCCCGTCAGGGCCGCCTTAATGGCGATATCGAGCGTTTCCGCGTCGCGTATCTCGCCGATCAGGCAGATGTCCGGGTCCTGTCGCAGGATTGATCGCAGCGCCGCCGGAAAGGTCAGGCCGATCGCCTCGCGGACGTTCACCTGGTTGATGCCGGGAATCTGGTATTCCACCGGATCCTCGACGGTCGTGATGTTGACCTGGGGCGAGTCGAGATATTTCAGGATGGAATAGAGTGTGGTGGTCTTGCCGCTTCCCGTGGGACCGGTGACGAGGATCATTCCGTGCGGCTTTTTCGCCGAATCGCGGATGATCTGCTGTTCCTTTTCGGTGAACCCAAGCTTTGAAATATCATGCGCCTGAGAACCCGTGTCCAGGATGCGGAGACAGACCTTTTCGCCAAAACTGGATGGAAGGATGGAGACGCGCATGTCGACTTCGCGGCCCTGCGTCCGGACCTTGAAACGGCCGTCCTGCGGGACGCGGTGCTCGGCGATGTTGAGCTGGCTCATGATCTTGATACGGGAGACGATCGCGGACGCGTACCCTCGCTGGGGCCGCACGATCTCCTCAAGAATGCCGTCGACACGCATCCGGACCCGGACGTGATTTTCCCAGGGTTCAATAAAAATATCGCTCGCGCGCCGCCGCACACCTTCCAGAAGCATCATGTTCACGAGCTTTACGACCGGCGCCTGGCTCGCAAGTTGCATGAGATCGGCGGTCTGTTCCTG
>MWBI01000110.1 GCA_002068945.1 Candidatus Omnitrophica bacterium ADurb.Bin314 | reverse complement strand
GAGCGGCGAGCTCAAAATCAGCGGAAACACAACGTACTATCTCATGCCCGGAACCTATCACTTTACGTCCATGAGTATAACGGGAAACGCCAAACTTGTTCCGACCGGCCCCGTGTCCATTTATGTCGATGGAACTATCAAGATAGCGGGAAACGGTATCGCAACTGCCGACAACCGTCCACCCAACCTTCTCCTGTATGCGACCGGCAACTCAAGCGTAAGTTTTTCCGGAAACGCGTCTTTCTACGGAGCTATCTACGCGCCGAACTCGACCGTCTCCGTATCCGGGAACGGCAGATGCTATGGGGCCATTATTGCCAAAGATTATAAAAATACGGGGAATGGCCGGATCCATTTTGACGAAGCGTTGAAAGAAATCCAGGGCGGCAGCTCCGGCGGAATAACCATCCTGGCCTGGCAAGAACAAAACACCCTGCTGTGGGGAACGGGAACAGCGGCAGATACGGAAACCTGACGGAACTTGGCGAAGGATGTTTAGAACGCAGGGGTTGAAAATCTTTATCCTCCAAACCCCGAACCCGCTCCCCGTCGCGTCTCTTCCCTCGCGCACAATTCCGGAATCTGCAAAACCCCCGGTATTGAAGGTAAGCCACGCCCAAATATTTCTTTTGGGTTGAGTTATCCTTGACAAGCTCCGCTGGTGAAGTCGTGCGTTCTTGTATACCCATCTCCCCCCCCCGCAACCTTTTCCATCGGGATGGAAGGGTCCCCCTTGTGATCACGGCAGACCTCACTTCGGGAACAATCCCGGGAACGACCGTCATATCCGTCCGAAAGGGCCGAGGCCGGCTCCCGGACGCGCGCCAGATTCTTGCGGGGGCTTTTTGATCACGGACAATCTCATGACGGACTGGTGTTTCTCCCCTCTTGAAGTTATACTGGCGCGAGTTCATCCCGATTTCGACAAGGGAATCGTCCGGCGGCCAAAAACGTTTTTCTTTATTTCAAAACCCGCACGATCAAGATCCAATAATCGCGCGAACCGCGCCCAACGAAAGGCATTGTCCCGAATCCATGAAAACTCTTAAAGGCAACGCGATCATCGCCCAATCCGGCGGCTGCACGGCCGTCATCAACCAGAGCCTGGCCGGAGCGGCCATGGCGGCCCGCGCGTCAAAAACGATCACCGGCGTCTGGGGGGCCCGTAACGGGGTTGAGGGGATTCTGAAAGATTCCCTGATCGATCTTTCCGCGCAGCCGGCTGTCCTTCTCCGGAAGATCGCAGAGACGCCTTCGGCGGCGCTCGGGTCCTCCCGTCATAAATTGAAGCCCGGCGACGACAAAAAGATCCTCGCGAACCTGAAACGGCGGAACATCCGTTATCTGTTCCTGATTGGCGGCAATGACACTGCGAACACGAGTCTCCGGATCGCCAGGACCGCGCGTGAGAACCGCTATGAACTTCGCGTGATCCATATCCCCAAAACGATCGACAACGACCTGATGGAGACCGACCATTGCCCCGGCTACGGCTCGGTCGCGCGGTTCGCGGCGATCACCACGCAGGAAGCCGCCCTCGACACGCGGGCCATGAAGAACGTGGACCCGATCAAGATCATTGAGCTCATGGGACGCAACTCGGGCTGGATCGTCGCCGCGGCCGCGCTCCTGAAACGTTCCGCCGCCGATGCCCCGCACATCCTGCTCATCCCGGAAATCCCGCTCGACGAGACCGCCCTGATCAAGCGCACGGAGGCCGTCATGCAATCGGTCGGTTACTGTATCATTGTCATTTCGGAGACGATCCGCGATCACGGCGGAAACCGGATCGGGCAGAAAACAGAAGGCGTAACATCGGACCCGTTCGGCCACAAATACGTGGAAGGGACCGCGGCGCGGCTTGCCTCGATCCTTGAAAAGAACCTCGGCGTGCGCGCGCGCTTCGACAAACCGGGCACGATCCAGCGCATGTCCATGCCCTATATTTCGACGGTTGACCAGAAAGAAGCCTGTCAGGCGGGAGCTCGGGCGGTCGCGTGGGCTCTGAAAGGGATGTCAGAGGTCATGGTGGGGTTCGCGCGGAAATCCGGGAAACGCTACGCGATCGAATACCGGCCGGTGCCGCTCGGAAGAATCCCGAACAACGAACGCTACCTCCCCGCGGAGTTTTTCGACGCGAAACACTCCATGATCACACCGGCCTTTGCCGAGTACGCGCTTCCGCTTCTCGGTCCCGGTCTTCCGGAGTTCCCGGTATTCAAATAACGGAGCTGTCAGCCGGCGGTATCGGCAGCGCGGTAACGGTCGGTCACTTCGCGCGCCTTCGGCCGGATCGCGAGCTTTCCATTCACATCCACGACCGGGATGAGGAAATAATCCGTTTGAAGACCCGCGGTCTCCATTCGGGAAACCAGTTCCCGTTTGATGCCGGGATCGCTGATATCCTTATCGAGATAGTCCGTCCCCTTTCGGGCCAGGTCTTTTTTAAGGTCAGCGCAGGCCGGACACCCCTCTTTCCCATAGACCGCGACATAGGGCTTTTGAGATAGCGGTCCCGAGGGAACGGCAACAAAGCGGGCAGAGGAGGCGCAGCCGTTCAAAAAAACCGCGAGAAGAACGCCCGCGGCCGCGCAAATAACGGTTTTTTGTCTCATGCTGTCTTTCCCCTTGAGGTTCCCGTTGTCGTCCATGAACACCTTTCGGCTTTTCTGATCGACGGGCTCAGGAACGCGTTCACGGGCGTCGGGACCTTGTGCTTTTTCCCGAGCCGCACGACCATCCCGTTGATCGCGTCGATCCCGGTACGTTTCTCCTTCTCGAGGTCCTGGAGCATAGAGGCGTGATAGCCACAGGTCCGCCAAAACGGGGTCAGTCACCATTTCCCTAAAACGGTGACTGACCCCGTTTTTACCCGCGGATTTTCCGGAGGAAGGAGGTGTTCTCCTTCCAGCCGGCCATGACCTTGACCCAAAGTTCAAGGAACACCTTCCGCCCGATCAGTTTCTCGATCTCAAGACGCGCGGTACGGCCAATCTCGCGGATCTTCAGACCTCCTTTACCGATCACGATCGCCTTCTGCGAGTCGCGGCTTACGATGATCGTCGCGCTGATACGGGTGATTTTCTCCTCGTCCCTGTAACTATCGATCCGCACCGTCGCGTCATACGGCAGTTCGTCTTCGAGCTCGTGATAGAGCTTTTCACGAATCAGCTCCTGCGCGTGGAATCGCTCGTTCTGGTCGGAGATCTGATCCTCGGGATAAATAAATTCGCCTTCCGGAAGGCAATCGAGCGTTTTCCGGATCAGGGTGTCGATATTCTCCCCCGTCGCCGCGCTGATCGGAATGAACTCCCTGAAAGGATACACCTTTTGATAGGAATCGATCGTCGGGAGAATCTGAAGCTTGGGGAACTTGTCGATCTGATTCACGAGCAGGAAGACCGGTTTCTGACAGCCCTTGAACCAGCCAAGCATCCGCTCCTCCGTTTCCCCGATCTCGCGAGGATAGACCATCCAGTAAAGGACATCCGCGTCATCAAGGGAATGACGCACGTCGTGGACCATTTCCTCCCCAAGCTTGTCGTGCGGCTGATGGACCCCCGGCGTGTCGAGAAACACAATCTGCCCCCGGCAGGAACTGCCGACCTTTTTCCCGTTCGTTACGGTCAGAATCCCGCGGATGACATCGCGCGTTGTCTGCGGTTTCGGAGAAATACCCGCGAGTTTTTCGCCGACGAGGTAATTCAAAAGTGTGGACTTGCCGACGTTCGGCCGGCCGACGATGGCCACATACCCGGCCTTGGTCTTAGGCTGGTTCTTCGTTTTTTCCATTTTCGATCTCTCCCGGGAGCGTGAGCGGATTGAGCGTGTTAAAGGCGCTGTTTAAAAAATTACCGATCTGTCCGACGCCGTTGCGGACCTGGGCCGGAGCGGCCGTCGCTACCCTGGAGGTCCCCTTTTTCAACTCGCTCAGGATCGCCTTGGCCTTATACGCCAGGGCCTTCTGGAAAGCCTTGGTGAACGCCGGGAAGAAGTGGAACTTCGGGTCGCCTATATAGCCGTTCACATTCACTTCCAACTCGATGCTTTTCTGGTTCTCGAGCGCCCAGAGTACCGTCCCGAAGGGATATTTCAGAAGCTTCTGGGCCATCGTCGGGGTCGAAAGTTTCATGGAGCGAAGGGTCAGCACATGCTCGGATTTGAGATCGCTTTCCAGGCATAACAGATGGGACACCAGATCAAACGCCCCCCCCTTTACCTCGCCCGGAAGCCCTTCCAGGAGAAAATCGTACTCGGCGATCCCGCCGCCCGTGATCGAGGCATGGATGTCAAAGTTATTACCGTCCGCGAACTGGCACTTCCCTTCCCCCTTGAATCGGGCCGGAGGGTTTTTCCCGAAGGTGCCTTCCAGCTTGATGTATTCCCGGAACGAAGGGCTCGTGTATCCGGAAATAAAATCGAACCCCTCCCAGAACCCCTTCAGATTCTTGAATAGCCAGTGGCGTTCGCCGCCCGGGATTCGCCGGTCATCAAAAAGGAACGTGCCGTCCTCAAGTTCGAGCCGGTCGATCATGACACGCCATTTCCCCTTCGCGGCCGCTGCGGCCACCGCTTCATCGAGGCTCGGAGTGTCGGATTTCGGGAAGTTCATGGACGGTGAATCTTCTTCATCCAGTCCCATATGGTGGTACCAGACATAAGTATTCGTGTGCGTCTCCCCTCCGGTCATGTGCGTCTCGACCGCAAAAAGGAATTTTTTGAAGTGAGCCTTTTTGATGCGGATGCATTTCTGTCTGAGCGTCTTGAGATCGATCCAGAAGGTAACTTCTTCACCCGCAAAATGTTCGCGCCGTTTGAACTCCTTCGGGTTCAGGCATTCGATCTTCCTGAAATAGATCTTGCCGGGCGGCCACAGACGGACCCGGAGGCCGTCAATATTGAACGGCATGTTGAAGGCCTCGGCGAGCTGCTTTTCGAGAACAGGTTGCAGGGAAACACCGACCCAGTAGTCGTGGAAGAGGACCAGCGCGGTCGAAAGAAGGATAACGACAAGGGCGATCTTGAGCGGCTTCATCGGGGCAGAAGCCCTTTCCGGAAAACAGCGTTGTCGGCGTAAATTTTTTTCAGGAGCGTGATATCATCCACGGCAAGCCGTGGGGAGAAAGAAGCGCGCAGACCGGCCGTGATCTGTTCTTTTGTTTTTGCGCCCGGAATCGCAGAGGACACTTCACTGAACGAAAGCACAAACTCAAGCGCGCCCTGGACCAGCGCGTCGTTACTCCATCCCGTCGCCTTTCGGAGGATCTGGACTTTTTCCCAGTCCCATTCCCGTTTTTCCGCGTCCCAGCGGCGACGGTGATCGTTCTTCGGGAATTCATGGCCCGGAGGATATTTCCCCGTCAGAAGTCCGCTCGCGAGCGGTTCACGAACGATGAGCCCCGTGCTCCGCCTTGCCGCCCCGGCGAAGACGTTCGCGGCCATGCGCTGGTCGAGGATATTAAAAATCAGCTGAAGGGAGCCAACGCGTTCATCAGCAAGCGCCGCCAGAGCTTCGGCCTCGGTATGGACCGAGATCCCGATCGCACGGACCTTCCCTTCTTTCTTCAGCCTTTCGACAGTGGAAACGGCGTCGCCGGAACGGATAAGTTCCAGGGAGGGGTTGTGGAGCTGGTAGAGATCGACATGATCCGTACCGAGGCGTTCCAGGCTTTGCTCACAGGCCCGGCGGAGATAGTCCGGAGAAAAATTCTTGCGGTGGGCGCCGGACGTAAAATCCCATCCTCCCTTGGTCGCGAGAACGATCCCGTCTCTCGGTTTGTCTTTGAGGAATCGACCGAGAAGGAGCTCGCTGTGGCCTTCCCCGTAGACATCTGCCGTATCAAAAAGATTAACGCCGGCGGCATAGGAAGCTTCCAGCGCTCCGAGGGAATCTTCATCGCGGACAGGGCCATACGCGTTCCCTCCGATCGCCCAACACCCGAATCCGATCTCGGAGACCTTGAGCCCTGTCCTGCCGAGTATCCGGAATCTCATGGAGATGGTCTTCGGATTGTCGCCGCGGAAGGACCTTTAGCGGGGCGCGATCTCGTCGATGGCCTTCTGGATCTTGTCCTGCGACTGGTAGCCGACGAGTTGTCCGGCGGGCTGGCCGTTCTGGAAGAGGATTATCGTCGGGATACCCTGGATGCCATACTGGGCCGGCGTGTTCGGGTTCTCATCGACGTTCATTTTTCCGACGACAATACGACCGGCGTTCGCCTCAGCGATCCGCTCAACCACCGGACCAAGCATCCGGCAGGGACCGCACCATTCGGCCCAGAAATCAACAAGGACCGGCTGCTTGGAAGCGAGCACTTCATTTTGGAAATTGGCGTCCGTAAAAACCTTTTCTTTGCTCATAGTCCCCCCCGTTCAGGATAAGACCCGCTTCCGGGCGGGTTCCCAATGGTTCAATAAGACTGTGGTTAAAATTGATCTCTCAGACTCTCCGGATCCGGACCGTACCCATGAAACTCCAGCGGAATGATTCCCTGAAAAGAACCGGAATGGTCCGAAAGGTTCGAGGGCGTACTATAACATCGAAGGCGCTGGGCTGTCCAGCAAAGGGGCTGGCATTCCAGCCTCAGGCCGTCATGCCGGCCACGATTTCGAGTAATTGATCCACATGGGGTTTCTGAATCACCTTCGCCGCGCCTGCCTCTTCCGCACACTGAGCCAGATTGTCATCATGGGACGCGGTGAAAAGGACCACAGGGATGTCCTTTGTTTCCGGGATCGCCTTGAGCCGCCGGCAGGTCTCGAAGCCATCAAGGCCCGGCATGATAACGTCCAGAAGGATCACGTCCGGGCGCCATTCCTTCGCCTTCACGATGCCTTCCATCCCGCTCGCGGCAGTCTCCACCCGGAATGTTTGCGACTCGAGACGTGTTTTCATCAATTTCAGCACGATCGGTTCATCGTCCACGAAAAGAATCTTCTTCGACTCCATTATTCCTCCCGCGTTCGCGGTTATTCCCTTCCGATCTCCAGCTCAACACAGGTGCGATTGCGTCCTTCCGTCTTGGCCCGATAAAGCGCTTCATCGGCCCTGTGCACCATCATGTCAGGCACCGTCTCTCCCGGCCGGAGGGTTGCGACGCCCAGGCTGATCGTCAGAGGGATGACCTTATCCTCGTGAATAAAAACTTCCTGCTCGACCCGTTTCCTCAGTTTCTCTCCAAAACCAAACGCGGTTTCGACAAGCGTGCATCCCCGGAGCATGATGATGAACTCTTCCCCGCCGTAACGTCCGACGACGTATTTCCCTTTTTTCTTTTTCTCTTCGGGAAAAATCTCCTGCATGATCTGGGCCAGTTTTTTGAGCACCGCATCTCCCGCCAGGTGGCCATGAGTATCATTGATGGTCTTGAAGCGGTCAAGGTCCAAAAGGATGATGGAGAGCGCGGTCTGTTTCTTGCAGGCTTCGACAACGGCGCTGTTAAGAAGCACGCGGAAATGGCGGATCACATAAAGTCCGGTCAGGCCATCGCGGGTGGCAAGCGCGAAGAGCCGCTCCTGTTCGCGACGTCCGACCGTCATCGAGAAAATAGCCGAAAAAACAAAAAGCGAGAAGATCAAAAGAAGGGGGTTCAGGACGAAAACCCACATCCCCCGGCTGACGAACATCGCGAAGGCCGTCGCAACCCACACACCCCCCCACGCAAGCCCCGCCACGAACGAAATGATCTGCCGGAAGAAAATAAAGGTCGCCGACGCAAAAAGTCCGACCATCAGAAGGCAAAGAAGGTTCGCGCGGCGGGAGGCGGGATAAACAAACTGCTTCGTCAGGAT
>MWBI01000109.1 GCA_002068945.1 Candidatus Omnitrophica bacterium ADurb.Bin314 | reverse complement strand
CTATAAAGAGGTCCCGCTCTCCGAGAATGCGGAGCGACTTGTCGAGAAAGAGAACCTTGAAAACCTCCCGTTTCCTGTCACGCAGCGCGGCATAAAGATAATCCGCGACCGCCTGCGGGCTCCGGATGAAATTCTGCCCGGTCATTTTTTCCCGGAGATGCCGCACACCCAACTCGCGGACTGCAGCGAGCATGGCGATCTTGGCCTTTCCCAGACCTTTCAATTTTCCGGCCCATTCATGAGGGCGGTTCAAGAGCCCCCGAAGGCCTCCCGCTTCCGCCAGAAGCACCCTGGAAAAGCTGACCGCATCGAGCCCCCGAATACCATGACAAAAGAGTACCGCCAGGAGTTCCGCGTCCGACAACGCATCGCTCCCCTTTTTTAACAGCTTTTCACGCGGCCGCTCGCTTTCCGGCCAGCTCTTAATGCCTTTGACCATGACTCATCTTAATTCTCCAGGACCACAAGTCAATGTTTATTTCGCATTTTTTTATTGCAGAATTCGCATTTCGCGGGCAACCTCAAACTGCTCAAATGACAACCGTGCTCAATTATTCAGCGGAGAGAACGCCGGTCCTGCAGACTTCGGCGTATTTGAGAGCACTCGGACGAACCTTTCGCTCAAAAGTCCGATAGTTCATTTCAACAAGCCCGAACCTGGGTCCAAACCCCTTTTCCCATTCAAAGTTATCAAGGAGCGACCAGTAGAGATAGCCTGTGACGGGAACACCCGCTCCGATCGCGCGGCTCACGCTCCGCAGATGATCCCGGATAAAAATCCAGCGCGAAGCGTCTTCCTCAGCACAGATTCCGTTCTCGGCGATCATGACGGGCAGATCATATTTTTTGAGTTTCAGAAGCAATTCGTACAGCCCTTCGGGATAGATGTCCCAACCGACGGAATTTTTGGGAACAGGCCGGTGGTTCTCCCGGCACACATCGGAAAGCAGGCTGCGGATCCCCCAATTCGAAGGCTCCACAAGCTGCCGTGAATAATAATTCAATCCGATAAAATCAAGGGCGCGGCGGCGGACCAGGGCATCCACAAAACTTTCGTTGAAAATCTTGTGCCGGAGCCAGGACGCGAATCGGCATCTCAGACCGCTCCCGCACGGTACCAGCGCCGTCATGTGCTGGGCGATGCTGACGGCAGGCTCCCGGAGGCCAAAATCTCTGCAGACCTGATGGATCATGCGAAAAACCGCAACATGCGCGCGAACCATGTTCCGGCTGACCCGCCACATCCTCCAAAGCGACCTGGCTTGAGGAGGCCAAACGCCAAAGAGAAACGAGTGAGAGACATAGATCGTCGGCTCGTTGATCGTAATCCAGTACCGGACATGCTTGCCGAGAATCCTCACCACAGCGTCACAGTACCGGAGAAATCTCCCGGGGGCGCGTCGATCTTCCCAGCCGCCGTCCCGCGCGAACCAGAGAGGGTTTGTGAAATGATGCAAGGTCACGACCGGCTCAATGCCCCGGTCTTTGAGGGCAAGCACGACCTCCGCGTAATGTTTCAGGGCATCGTCACTGAATCTTCCCTCTTGAGGCTCGACGCGGGCCCACTCAACCGAAAGGCGATGGGCGTTGTGGTGGAGGCTTCTCGCAAGATCAAAATCCCGCTCATACAACTCATAATGACGACACGCATCGCCGGACCGCTCCCTCCCCCGTGTCTGTTCCCACTCCCACCAGTCGGAACCGATGTTGCCCCCCTCCACCTGATGAGCGGCCGTCGCCGCGCCCCACAGGAATCCGTCCGGAAATTTTTTCATGCCGGAAGTATAGCACACTCGGCATCCTTGTTTTATACCCTCGAAACAGATAGATTACACGCCATGCGCTCCCTCATCGGACAGATCAAAAAAACTTATCGCATGGCCGGCCGGCACGAACGCCGGACCGTGCTTGAGAATTTCGCCTCGCTTTCGATCCTTCAAGCGATCACGTACATCCTTCCGGTCATCATCATCCCTTACCTGTTCCGGGTCATCGGTCCTGACAAGTTCGGCCTGATCGCTTTCGCGCAGTCCTTCATCCAGTATTTCATGATCCTGACCGACTACGGATTCGGCATCTCGGCCACCAGGGAGATCTCTCTCTACCAGGATCGCCGCGCCAGGATCAGCGAAATCTTTTCCGCGGTTATAACGGCCAAGATCGTCCTGGCCGCGTTGAGCCTGATGATCCTGGGCGCCATTGTCTACCTGGTCCCGCGCTTCCGCGCGGACTGGATGGTCTACCTTTTCAGTTTCGGAGCGGTCATCGGAAACACGATTTTCCCAGTGTGGCTGTTCCAGGGAACCGAGAAAATGAAGCACATCGCGGATCTCAACATCCTCGGCGGAGTCCTTTTCGCGCTTTTCGTGTTCATGTTTGTCAAGAGCCCGTCCGACTACCTCATAGTACCGCTCGTCTATTCCGTTGTCTCTATCATGACGGGCCTTTGGGCCCTCTTCATCGGCTTTACGAAACTCGGAATCTCCTTCCGGTTCCCGGGCTACACCTCCATGCAGCAGCAGATGAAGGCGGGTTGGGACATTTTCATATCCAACGTCGCGATCAACGCCTATACGACCACGCGCGTGTTCACGGTCGGGCTTCTCACGAACAACACCCTCACGGGATATTATTCGATCGCGGAAAGGATCGCCGGGTTCTGCCAGCAGTTCCCGCTCTCATCGTTTTCACAGGCACTCTTCCCGAGGCTCAGCAAGATCTTCCAGAAAAACCAGCGGCGCGCCTATGAATTCATGAGAAAAATCCAGCAGATCACGGTCTCGATCTCCCTGATCTGTCTTCCGCTGATCTTCCTCTTCGCCGGGCCGATCGTCCGCATCATCTGCGGCGGCGATTCACCCCAGGCCGTCCTGACCCTCCGGATCCTTCTTTGCGCGGTCTTTATCGTCGGCGCAAACGCCTTCCGGATCCAGTTCCTGCTGATCTGCGGCAAGACCTCCATTTACTCCAGAATCCACATCGTCATGGCGATGGTGGGTCTCCCGTTGATCTTTCTCTTGATCTATTCTTTTTCCTATGCCGGAGCCGCCATCGCAACCGTCATCATCGAAGCCGGGATCTTCACGATCACGTACTTCACAGTCAAACAGTTAAGACTAAAATGAACGCCCGCCCGGAAGGGCACTATGGGGAAAACGATATTTCCCACCATGGGAATGTCGCATGAAAAACATTCCCCTTTTTTTCAGGAGCCGACGCATCTTTGCTGCCCCTGTTTGGCCGGTGGCAGGAACTTCCGGAAACGCAGGTGTAACGATCGCTAAAAATAAAAGGCACAGCAACGTTCCTGACTCGCCGCTGCGCCTTGGCTATAACCGTTCTGCGATGCTTACAACATCGAATTTAAAGATTCATCCTCAGGTTCTTCGTCAGGCCCCGGTTCGGGCAATTCAATTTTGGGGGTCGTTTGGTTCGTCGGTCGGCAACTCCACCGGCATCAGCGCAGGCGGTTCCGGATCATGTCATCCTCCGTCCCTTCCCGGACCTTTTCACATCGGCGACAGCCTTTGGGCAAACAATATCGATCTTCCGCTCGCATTCGCCAAGGATCGCCAACCGGACGTGGTAAGCGTGCGGCGGAATCAGATCACCCGCCTTCTCAGCCCATTCGATACAGCAAATCGCTCCCGGATCCGCCGCAAAATCCCCCACTCCGATATTGGCAAGTTCGTCGACCGAATCGATCCGGTAACAG
>MWBI01000108.1 GCA_002068945.1 Candidatus Omnitrophica bacterium ADurb.Bin314 | reverse complement strand
CGCGAAGCGCGCCGGGTGGGAACGGCCGGAGTCGCTCGATCACCACCAGCGCGATCTCTGGAATGTGCTGCGCCGTATGGTCTTCGCCGACGGCCGTCTCGCGCGAATCGGCGGGGATTCGCGCGTGCGGTACGCCTACTGCCAGGAGTATCTGCTCCCTGCCCTTCTGTATGCCGCTGACCGATCCCAAGATCCACTCGCGTTGGAGCTGGCAGAACGGCAGGTGGCGTGGATCGCCCGTCTGATCGTTGGCGCGAAGGATTCGCAGGTTGCGGCGGCGGAACTGATCGAATTCGCGATCACGATCGGGGCGAAGGCGACGGTTCCGCTTCCGGAGGTTTTCAGGTCGTCGAATCCGGATGTGACGTTGCCGATGGGTGAGGGCGCGGGAATGGTGGCGGATGTTCTTGATTCGATCGATCCCGAAGATGCCAGGATCGACGCGATCAAGGCCGTGCTGGCGCTCAATCCGAACCAGTTCTATGAACTTGTCCTGTTCAGTGATGTCAATGCTGACGCGGTGCGTGATGCCGTCAGGAAGTGGGGTGCGATGAATGGTCTGAAAAATATCAACGAGCGGTTTGGCGTGAGTATCGTCGGGGCGGCCGGGGTTAAAGGCGCCGTTCGGGATGTTTTTGACCGGTTTCAGAATGAGGCGGCCAAAATGGTGCGGGGGAAACCCCAGGCTTTTGTGGTGACGGGTCTGGCGGAGCATCTTGGAGATGCGGGTGACACTTTACCGGCCGCTGTTGTCGAAGTGGATGGTATTGACCCGGTGATCCTCAAAACGGCCGGAGCGGCCGCCGCGGTTTCATTTGCCCAGGACCTGCTCCGTGGGGACACGCTGAGTCAGCGGACGAACGAGGCAATCAATCCCAAGGGCGGGAACCGTTATCAGTTCCGTCCCGAAGGTCTGCAGGCTCTCTCCAGCCGGATCAGGTCTGAGATTCGTGCGCTTCTCAGTCTTTCCCGCGCCGCCTGATCCCGCTTTCACCCACTCTACCCCCGGGGTCTAGCTCCCGGGGGTAGAGTGGGTGAAAGAAATAGCAGTTTATATTTCGGACGAGGCCCGTTAAAATCACCGGATTCGATTGATCTTCGGGGAAGAACCGCAGGGTGTGTGATGAAGGTTTATAAGGAAAAACGACTTGGCTACGCGGCAGGGCTGTTTTATTCGTTCCTCATGTGGACCGGTACGCTGGTCCTGACGGTTTTTTTCACGCTCGCGGATATTTTTATCGCCTTCCCGCTCTCTCTCCTTTTTGAAAAAGGTTCGGGCGGTTTTGCCCACAAGGTGACGAATCTCTGGGCCCGGGGCATCATTGGCTGCAATCCCATCTGGAAGCTCGCCGTGACGGGACGCTCCCGCATCGAAAAGGGCAAGCATTATATCGTGATCGCGAACCACCAGAGCATGCTCGACATCCTCGTGGTGGCCGCCGCGCTGCCGCTCCATTTCAAGTTTCTCGCAAAAAAAGAACTTTTCAGCATTCCGTTCCTCGGCTGGGCTATGAGCTGCGCGGGGTATATCCCCGTGGACCGCGCGAGCCACGAAAGCGGCCGTCGCGCGATGAAGCGGATTCAAGCCCTCCTCGCGAAAGGTCTTAGCGTCCTTCTTTTCCCCGAGGGTACGCGCAGCCCGGACGGGAAAATCCACGGGTTCAAGGCGGGCGCGTTTAAACTCGCGCGTGAAAGCGGGGTCGAGATCCTCCCGGTTGTGATCGACGGCACCGGAAGCGCGCTTCCGAAGCGAAGTCTCGTCCTGAGGAACCGGACCAGGTTCGTGGTGTCGATCGGTAAACCCGTCTCGTTCGCGACGCTCAATGACCGATCGCTTGACGAGGCCAGGGAATCTGTGCGGCATGAGATGGTCGCCCGTCTCGCGCGGCTGCGCCACGGACGGCAGTTATGAGTACGGAGTACGGAGTACGAAGACGTTTCTGCGGGGGGCCGGCCCGGGCATTCCGGGTTTCCCGGGGTGAGGTTGTTTTTCCGTGCTTCGTATGCCGTGTCCCGCACTTTCCATGCGAGGCCGGCCGGGCATGAAGATTCTCACCCTGAACACCTGGCAGGAACGCGGACCGTGGAAGGAGCGGTGGGAACTCATCTTCCGCGGATTAAAGGACTATGATCCGGATATCGTCGGGTTCCAGGAAGTGTTTAATATGGATTGGGCCGCGGAGATCCAAAAGCGGTCCGGATACCCCTTCCTCGCGGTGAGCGGCGAACACTCCGGTCTTGTTTTTCTCTCACGATTCAGGCCCGTCGAGCAGTCGTGCCTCATCTACCGGACGAAATCCCCGAACGAAGACTATCTGCGCTATGGATTTTATGTCCGCGTTGAAGCGCCGTCGGGACCGGTCCCGCTCTTCAACACGCACCTGTCGTGGCAAGCTTCCGATCACGCCATCCGCATGAGCCAGGTGCTGGAGCTTGTGGAGTTCATCAAACTCAAAGCCGGCACACGCCCCTCCGCGGTCATGGGGGACTTCAATACCGCGCCTGACACGCTTCCGGTCGTGTTTCTCCGTGATTCGCAAATGTGGACGGATACTTACGCGGCGGCGAATCCGGGCGAGGCCGGCCTGACGTGGGATTACAGGAATCCATACGCGGCGATGGAGCGCGACAAGATGGCCGAGCGGAGGATCGATTTTGTTTTCGTGACGGAACGCGAAGGCGCTTTCGCGAAGATCAAAACTTCAAAGGTTGTTTTTGACGCCCCCGGCGGAAACATCTGGCCGTCGGATCATTTTGGGGTGATGACGGAGTTTGAATGATAAATGATACGAATATGACCGTTAAGGATAACGGTAAAGCAAAAGAATATCAGGCGATCCGCAGGAAATTGACGCTTGTTCATCTCGCGCTGACGCCCGGGCTTCTCGCGGTCATGCTCCTGTCGGGTTTCCACCTCGTTTTGAGGGACCTCACGGCCGCGGTCGCCGGCGGGAACGAATGGATGAGGGTCGCGGTCTACTTTTCCCTGTTCTCGGTTTATTTTCTCGTCTTCGATCTTCCGCTCTCGTTCTATTCAGGATTCCGGCTCGAACACCGGTTTGGTCTTTCCAATCAGACCCTGGGAGCCTGGGTTTCCGATTTCCTGAAAAGATCATTTCTTTCATTCGCCCTTTCGCTTGCCCTGATCGAACTGCTCTATTTTATCCTCCGCGCTGCTCCGGGGACCTGGTGGCTCTGGGCCTGGGCGGGTTATGCCTTCGTGAGTTACATTCTCGGAAAAATTTTCCCGGTCGTGATCGTTCCGCTGTTCTACAAGTACGGCAAGCTCGATGATGAAACGCTCGCTCAAAAGGTGAAGGCGTTGGCCGCGAGGTTCGGGATGCCGGTCGGGAACGTCTATTCGCTGAATCTCAGCAAGACGACCAGGAAGGCCAATGCCGCGTTCATGGGGATCGGCAGAACGAAACGGGTCGTTTTGAGCGATACGCTGATCTCGAATTTCACCCATGCCGAGATCGAGACGGTCGTGGCTCACGAACTGGGACATTTTACGGCGCGCGACGTGTGGCGCCTGCTCGGTTTCGGTTTGGCTGTGTCGCTTGCCGCTTTCTACGCGGGGTTCCTGGGGATGAACGCGTGGGCCGGGACGCTTGGGGTCGCTTCGGTTTCGGATGTCGCCGGATTGCCGCTTCTCCTGCTTGTCTTTTATGCGGTGGCACTCGTTATGACGCCGGCGCAGAACGCTTATTCCCGGCGCCGGGAGCGCGCGGCGGACCGGTTCGCGCTCCGGGCCGGAGGCGACACGTCAGTTTTTGTTTCATGTATGGAGAAGCTCGGTCGCGTGAATCTTGCCGAGATGGATCCTCCTGCCTGGTATGAATGGTTTTTTTACGATCATCCGGCGCTTTCGAAAAGGATCAGAATGGCGGAAGAATTCGCGGCGAGCGTTTAGCGCGGGGTTTTTGCTTGCCTCGACGCGCCACGCTCGACGCGTGAAGGAGATTTTTGATGAGCAGGATCAAATGGATCCTCATCGTGACATGTTGCGGATCGCTGGGCCTTGGCGCGGTCGATGATAAAGACCGCGGAGCTGAATCGGTGGAGAAGCTCCAGATGGCGGAGCTCAAGCGTTATTATCACGGGGGCGTCCGGAACGGCGCGGCGCCTCATATCTCGATGGCGATCGAGCTGTATAACGACGGTGTGAAGTTCTTCGAGAAAGGGGAATACGCGATCGCGCGGGAGGCTGTGACGGAATCCCTGCAGCTTGAGCCGCGGAATCCCCTCGGATGGGAGTTGCTCGGCGAGATCGAAAACCTCCAGCAGAATTTTGACAAGGCGGAACAGTATTATAAAAAGAGCTTCTCGCTGGATGCGTCCGCGCGGGTGAAGGCCAGGATCGAGAAACTGTCGAAAGAACGTCTCATCGAAGGGAAGATGGCCACTTACGATGAAGAGCACTTCATCATCAAATACCGTCGTGACGACCCCCGGTATGAAGGGTATTTCCTCAAAAACCTTCTTCGCGACACCTACCGGAAAGTCTCGCAGGACCTGGGTTTTTACATCAATAACAAGATTGTCGTCATCTTTTACCGTCCCGAGGACTTCCGCTATGTCACGGAGCAACCGCATTTTGTCGGCGGAATCTATGACGGGAAGATACGCCTTCCGGCGTACAGGAAGGGATTCAGCGAACGGGATTTCCGCGCGACGATGGCGCATGAAATGACCCATGCCCTGGTGGCCTATCTGAGCGCCCTGCGCGCTCCGGCCTGGATCCAGGAGGGGCTCGCGGAGTATGAAGAAAACAAATTGCGTCCGGTGGATACTTCCCTTTTGAAAGCGGCTGTTCGATCGGATGAGGTTCTTCCGTTCGAACAATTCCTTCTGACGGATATCAAGATGACGATGCGGCCCCGTGATATCGCGCTCTTCTACCAGCAGGCTTTCAGCGTGGTCTCTTATCTCATCGAGCGTTTCGGGATGTACCGCATGAAAGAAGTCCTCGAGGAGCTCCGCAAGGGGAACGATTCGTACGCGGCGCTTGAGGATGTGTTCGGGATATCACCGGAAAGGCTTGAGTCCGAATGGCTCAAGACGCTTAAGGCATGAAGCGGGACCGCGGGCCGGGAGCCCGGGGCATTCCTTCACCCAACGGATGTGTGCGCCGGGTCCCGGTTGCGGAGATCGCAGGAGATCCCGCAGCCGGTTATCGCTACCGGCTTGAGGATGCGTTGCTGCGTGACTCGATCCGCCGCTTTGGTATCCTGATGCCCCTTGCCGTTCGTGAAGGGAAACGGGGATTTGGGGTGATCGCGGGTCACAAACGGCTCGCGGCGGCGAAAACCCTCCGGGTCCGCGAGATCCCCGTGATGCTGATTGATCGCGGGATGAGCGATCGCGACGCTTTCCTTGCCTGCCTCGTTTCCAACTGGGGCCAGACAACGCCGGACATGGACCGGGCGCGGGCGGTCGCGAAGGCCATCCGCGAATTCGGTATGACCCGGGATGAGGTGACCGAAACCGTGTTGCCTCTCCTTGGCTTGCCGGCGGATAGAAATGTGTTCGAGCTTTATCTCAAAACCGATGCCGTGTCCGGTCCGGGGAAGGCTCTTTTTCTTGAAGGAAAACTTTCTTTCCGGGCTTGTCCGGCATTTTTAAGGCTCGACAGGGAGGATCAGGATGTTTTCGCGCGCGAAGTCGCCGCCCGGCTCAGGTTCACAGCTTCCCAGGGGCAGCAGGTCCTGGAATGGCTCGCGGATATTCTCAAACGGGACGGTATCGACCTTCGGAAGCTGATCAGGACAAAACCCTTCGCGGGACTCCTTCGCCGGAGGGGCGGGGACCCGCGCCTTGCGGCCGACCGCTTCCATGATGCCGTGCGTTGTTGCCGTTTTCCCTCGGTCTCGGCATTCCAGGCGGTTTTTTCCGGAAGGGCGGATGCGTTCACGCGCGATTCGAAGAATCTCCGCATCGGGCCGGTGCAGGGATTTGAAAGCGAGGGATTTGAACTCCATGCCCGCCTCCGGTCGCCGGAGGAGCTTGAACGTTTGATACACAAACTGGCCGGGAATCGCTCGTTACTTAACTCGTTGTTTGACTTCAAGTTATAGTTACTATAAAATCAAACGGCTTTTTTGAAAGATTGATTCTAACCGCTTGCGTTATCGTCGGATAGCGATCAGCCGTGGCCCCATGGCTTCAGAGTCGTCTTCCGGGGAGCAGGTTATCCGTTCATGACAGTGTCAATCCCGATGGGTCTTGAGGGCCGGCAAGCCGGAAACAATGGATAGAAATCCGTGAGCCATTTCAAACACAGTGCGAGTTCTCCAAAAAGGTCTTCTGGTTTTATGGTGCTCAGAAAATCCTTGGGTGTCCTTGTCCTCGGAAGCGCGCTTCTTTTGTCTTCGGCCGCATTGGCCGAGGATGTGCAGGTGACCTCAAGTCTCGATAAGCGTTCCGTCAGCGTGGGAGAGGAAATTCATCTGACGATCCGCGTGACCGGACCGACCGCCAATCTGCAGGCGCCGCGTCTTCCGGTGCCCGACGGTTTTGATTCTTACTACACGGGTCGCGCGTCCCACATGACTTTTGTGAACGGTGTTTCGTCGTCGAGCGTTGAGTTCAGCTACACGCTCATTCCGCAGAAGGCAGGCCGTTTCACGATCGATCCGGTGCAGGTGCAGGTCGGTATGCAACCTTATCGCACAGACCCGATCGTGATCGAAGTCCTCGGCGACTCCGGTCAGGTCCCGTCCCAGTCCGCGTCGCGGACTTCGGCTCCGGTGGTTCCCCAGATGCCGTCCCAGCCCCAGGCCTATCCGCAACAAACTCCGCAGGCGCCTCAGCCTGTTGTGTCTCAGACACCCGATGACAATATTTTTGTTCAGGCGTGGATCGACCGGAAATCCGTGTACCAGAACGAACAGCTTCTCCTGACCTATTCGCTTTATACCCGTTATGACACGCGGTATGAGGGATTCGAAAAAGAACCGGAAACGAGCGGGTTCTGGATCGAGGATTTTCCCATGGAACGGGAGATCGAGCGTGAGACCGTGCGCATGAACGGCAAACGCTACGTCAAGGCCGATGTGAAAAAGACGGCCCTTTTTCCGACGGCCCCGGGCACCTACTCGATCCAGCCCGGGAGTCTCAAGGTCTCGATCCGCGAGGAACCTCGGGGGTCAAGTGTTTTTGACGAGTTCTTTTCTGACAGTTTTTTTAATAGCGGTTCTTTTTTTGCCCGCCGGCAGAACCGGCTTCTGAACCCGCCGCCGATCCAGCTTGCCGTGAAGCCTCTTCCGG
>MWBI01000107.1 GCA_002068945.1 Candidatus Omnitrophica bacterium ADurb.Bin314 | reverse complement strand
CGGCGCGGGTGACCCTGACGGAGATGATGGACCTGCTGGACAGCACCAAGCCCGGTAATCTCCTGGCGGCGCTTGGCAGCAAGGACAAAGCCGTCAAGCAGGCGGCGATCGCGAAGCTGGAGGGCCTTCTTGGAAACGTGATCGCCGGTCTTGAGGCTACGGGCAGTGAAGACCTGGTTCATTTTGCCGTTTTCTTCAAGCTCCTGCGAGGGACGATCGGCAAGTTGGGGTTTTACGCGAGCTCTCTTTCCAGGGTCCCGAAGCAAATAGTCGATTTCGTGAGGACACTGCAAACCGCCCGCGCCTACTCGGGCAATTACGACGACCATACCGGCAAGGATGAGGACGATATCGCCTATTCCCCCGAGAATGAATATATGTACGTGCAGCTCGAGTGGAATCCGCACGCGGAACTGGATCCGGGCAAAAAGGATACAAAAAGCACAAACTCGAGAAAGTGGACCGCCCGTTATGCGCTGCCGGATACGATCAAGGAGGTCCGTGTAACGGAGAGAGTGAAGGAGACTTATGTTAATTCTCGAGGCCTTACCCGGACCCGCTGGGTGACGAAAGAGACGGGTAAGGTTGTGACCACTTTTACATGGGCCAACACTCACGGCACGGATCGGACTCTGGGATCTACGAGGAAGGATGGCGTCGAAACTCGTAACGAAGACGGCAAGACGGTCAAGCTGGTTCGAAACGAAACCACATACAACTACTACTATGACGCCTGCGGACGTCTCATCAAGGAGACGAGCGGATACTCGAGGGTCCTGTACGATGAGAAAGGGAAACTCATCAGTAAAGAAACGTCCTCGAGCGTCACGGTCTACACGTATTCGGGGAACAAGGTCACCCGGGTCGACTCCGAATCCCACTATTCGTCGTACAGTAAGGAGAAACACAAGAATTACACCGTCGAGACCTGGCAGAAGAGCGGTTCCACCAGCACGACCTTCTATAATTTCCTTGACGCGATAGCTTACGGGGCCGCCGTGAAGCGCGGGACCTCGACCTCCTTCCTTGGCGGATCCGGGAACGGGGGGATCAAACGCTCGTCCAAATTCCAGTATGACGCCGAGACGGGGGCCTATACCTGGTCGAAGCAATGGTCCTGGAGCGACCAGAAGGTCCACGTCAAAAAGAAGAAGAAGCACGGGCTTGGCGGGGTCGTCGGCAAAATCGCCAAAGCGATCGGCAAGGTCATCAAGGTCGCGCTGAGGGTCCTCACCATCGGATGGGACCTTATCGGCCTCAAAAAGGTCGGGCAGTTCATCCGGGATGCGATCGGAGCTGCGGTCAGGATCCAGGTTGCCCTGACGATGTTCCTGACGGGGGCGGCTTTTATCAAACCTCTCAAGGAGTTCATGGATAGCATCATGGATGCGGCGTTCCCCATGAGCGAGCGCATGGGGAGGATGATGGGCTATATCGCCACCGCCATCAAGATAGTTATAGTTATTGTCCAGATCGTTCTAATGTGTATTCCGGGAGGGCAGGGTTTAGCTGCGGCGTTGACGGCTTTAAACACATTTTTGTCCGGTTTCCTGAATGCGTTCTTTACGGCTGTTGTCTCGGGATTCATCCAGGGAGCTATTCAGGGGGCGATTACAGGAGCGATCGATGCCGCGGTGATCCTGGGTCAGGGTGGGGAGATCGGTGATGCCTTTTCGGCATTCGGGAAATCCGTTGTGGCGGGAGCTGTAACCGCGGCGATCACTGCGGGGATCACACAGGGTTTGAATAGTTCGTTGGGTGGTGCCGCTAATTCGAATTGGGTCGGCGGTGTAATGAATGCGGCGAAAGCCGGCAAGAGTTTTGTGGACGTAGCCGCAGGTTTTGCGCTCATGACGGCCATCTCCTTTGTGGCCATGGCCGCGACCCAGTTTGTCATGACCGGTTCCGTGGATTGGGGGATGACGCTTGCTTACGCGGCGGCTTTCTCGGCAGTGGCCGTTGGTCTGTCATGGCTCGCGAGCACGGAAGTGGTTTCGGACTTCCTGAATGACTTGACTTCCGGTTCAGTCTTGTCCGAGAACATCGGTGTCACTCGAAGCGGGACGCTGGTCGACGGTGAATGGACGCCTTATCACGGCCCCGACGATCCTCCGGTTCAAATGAGGGAAGTGACCATTCGCGGTGAAACGATGCAGGTGCCGGTGGACGCGAAGGTCTATACGGTAGGGGATCTTGTTTTCAGGGCGATCAGCGAGACCGTTACGGCGGTATTCTCCTATGTCTTTTCCGAGCACGACCGGGATAGTCCCTGGTACCACCTGATGACCGCGGTCACTTCGTCCTTGCTCACCTGGAGTCCGAAAGCTTACGAGAATACGACAGCATCGGCGGATGCGGCGGGGGGCTATAGCAATTTTCAGGACACGACAACTTCTCAGTATGCGCAAGCCGTACAGAACAGTCTTATGAAAGCCGGTTTTACCGCGGCCATGGGTTACTCGAGTCATCTGCTTGGGGGGGATGATGAGCACGAAGGCCTTTTCGGGAACGGGTGGTTTTCCGGCATCGCGCGCGGGGCTGTGACTTCAGCCGTTTCGAGATTCGTCAACATGTATATTTCCATGGCTGAATCGTCAGACGCAAGATACAAGGAACAACAGGCGCAATTCGCGGGCTATAGGGCCGCTACAGCCAAAGCGCTTGCCGATGTGCCGGAAGACACCGGAATCCAGCCGGGCACCATAACGGAAACGCAGGTTTTGGACGCGTCTGACCTGCAGCGGGCGAACGCGTCGATCGAGGGTGCCAGTGTCCAGTCTGCGGTGGTTCAGACAACCTGGGAACTGGACGCCCAGGGCCAGAAGATCGAGGGTACGGGCACAAGCCGTGTCGCGGCGTTCATTGATCGGCAGAACAGCTATTACGAAGAGCCGGGCGAAGCATCGATATATTCCCAAATGATCAGCACGGCGATTCTTACCGGGATGGATCTGAAGACCTCCGGCTCGGTTACGTTGCTTGAAGCGAAAACTTCCCTGACGGATCCCAAGACCGCCGATGTGAGCGTGGTGTACCACGCGATCTACGAGGCGTCCGGAACGGAACAGGGGGTGGCGAATATCGTTTTCACGGATCTCGGTTATATCGGCACCCGGGAGGAGCTTGGCTCGGCCCTGCGTCAGGTTCAGGATTTTCTGACGGAGATTCAGCCCCGGATTGTGGAGATCACCCATCGTCTTTTGAATGTCGCAGGCGTGAAGATTTCTTTCTCGTGGACGAATCTGGATGTTCAGCTCGGCGAACTGACGCTGACCGGGCTTCTTTACACGGCGGGATTCGATCCGAATACCGGCAAATGGACGAACACCTTCAGACTTGAGTTCGACCGGAGCTTTTTGCTGGACGTGAAAGACGCCCAGGGTTTTGTTCACGCGATGGGCCAGCTTTTTGAAGCGATGTCGGCGTTCCGCGACATGGTCCTTGCGACGATGGACGGGATCCTGGAGAACGATCTCGTGATCGTCGCGGCTTTTGATGTCTCCGATCTGAACATCATGATCGGAGATCTGAAGCTGGATTGGTTCGAGATGAAGATGTCATGGGATTCGACCGCCCGGACCTGGACGACCACGATTGAAGTGAAGTTTGATATGACCAAAGAGCTGGAAGGGCTTGGCGGAACGAACGGGATCGACAGTGAGCAGATGAAGAACGTGATCGGAAAGGTCCTTGTCTCGCTGAATCTTCTTGCCGAGCAGTTTCTGAAGCAGGCCGGGGAGCCGGGCAAATTCGGCGAGATCCTGACGCAGATGCTGAAGGAGAACTTTAGCGTGGTGTTTAATCTCGATCTGAGCGCGTACGGACTTCAGATCGTGGTGGGCGATCAGGTCATCGGTGTGGCGGGTCTTTCGTTCGCGATGAGTCTGAGGAACGGGAAGTTCGTTCCTTCCATCAAGATGAATCTGAATTTGGACGCGGAGACCCGTCGTCTTATGTCGGAGGAGGATCCCGCGTTCCGCACGGCGGTTTTTTCCCGTGTTTTTGAAACGCTCAAGGGCTTCGCGGAAGTGGTGTCGGCCACGGTGGCGGTGGACGGCGCGGAGGTCTCGGTGGCCTTCGAGTCCGTGAATGTGTCTTTGGGAAATATTCCCGGCAGGGATGGAGCCGATAAACCGTTTCAGACGGATACCATCGGGTTGAAATATGTCTTTCGGGAGGCGGACCGGACCTGGGTCCCCGCGATGGAGACCTCCGCGGACGGTTCTCTCGTGGGTGTGAAAGGCGTTGCTCAGGCCGCGGCGCTGGTTTCGAAATTCCAGGCGGAGTCCCTCGAAGCGCTCAAGGCGTCTGATCCCGATCTGTTCCTGAACGGGTTCTATGCGGCGGGAGCGGTCACCGGGATGAGTCTGGATGTGACAGCGCTTCTTCCCAATCTGACGGACACATTCCCTGGAGTCAGGATTAACGGCCTTGTGGTCGGTTCGTCCTATGATCCATCGTCCGGTGCCTTGGTGCAGGCTGTGAATCTTGGGATCGGCGCGGATCAGCCTTTGGGTGATGATATCCGGGGTGAGGTTCACGCAAGCGTCGCAAAAGCGGTGTTCGGCGAAGCGAACGTCGAGGTAGATTCGGCGGGTTCCGTCAGGATCCGGTTCGCGGAGACCGGTTCTTTCATTCCGCTCAATATTTTGAGCGCGGGTGAGAACATGATGAGCTTTAACTTCGGCCCGTTGCTCAGCTTTGTCCTCGGGACTCCGCAAAAGGTGGCCGCGGGCCCGGGTTCGGACCGGACAGCTGTGACACCTTCCGATACGGCCGCCCGGTCTGCTTCGGCAAGGAACTCCGTCAGCCGTGAGCGGGAGATGTACACTCAGGAAAAGACGAAAACGGGTGAGAGTTATACGCTGAAGGACGGCACGAAGGTTGTGGTGGACGATAAGTATGGGGTCTCGGATGCGAAGGAAATGACGCTGACGCATGAGATCACGGCTACGCTTTCAGCCGGGGGTGATCTGACGAACGCTCAGCGGCAGGAGCTTCTGGGTCTTGTGACGTCCCGGGCGGGTACGATCCCGGCGGGTTTCAATATGGAGGCGTCGTTCGCGGGGGACAGCACGGTCATTCTCCGGACCGAGGGCGGCAGACCGGAATATATCGGTCTCTACGAGACCGCGGACGGGAAGTTCCGCGGGAACGTCAAGTACGCCGCCGGCGTGAACCCGTTTGACGCCCGCGACCGGGCGCTTTCCGCCGGCTCGATGCCTTCGTTCGACGCTGCCGGCGTTTCGGGTACGGGCGTGAAGAATGTGCTCTCGCGGTCGGATGTGAGCACGCTCCGGGTATGGCAGGACGCGATCGAAAATGTTTCCCTTTCCTCCCTTGTTGATCTCGCGACCGGCTTCACGTACAAGTTCGACGCGTCGTGGGGTTTCACGGTCATGAACAAAAGCAACCAGCTGGTCGGAGTCTACAGTGACACGGCGAACGCCTATCTCTCGCCCGAAAAAGACGGCCTCACGACCAAGTCCGGCACCGAGACGCTGAAGATCTCGGGCGTGACGGAGGAGCTGGATTATGCCGCCGTCTACAGGATCACGGGCCGGAAGGGCGCCGGGTTCTCGCTCTATGTCGCTGAAAACTCTCGGCAGATCGGGCTGACGCTGACGTCACCGGGGCAAACGAATCCGGTCGTCCTTTACTGCGTGATCGGCGGCAATCAGTACCAGTACGATCCGGGGTTCCAGCTGGGGAGCGTCTATGTTGTGTCGGACGCCGGGACCGGTAGTCTGGTGGGGTATGTGGATGCCGAGGGCCTGAAGACGCCGAACGCGATCCGGGCCGGCGCGAATGTTCCGAAGTCGCCGGCCGGGCAGATGCCGGTTACCCGGGAAGTGACCATTAAAGGAACGCAGATCCTTCAGGACGGGAAGTCCGTTACCGGTTATTTCTCGCTCCTCCTCGATTCCGGCGGGAACGCACTCTGGATATCAGATCCGCTTGCGGGTTCGGCCGGGCTTGCAACGGTCAACGCCTATAACGGTCTCGGCTCGAACGGAGCCTTTCGCGCGATCCTTGATAATGCGGGGGCGTGGAAGGTGTATTCCATGCGCGAGCTTTCTTCCGGCAGGATCGGCGGTTTTTCCGGGGAGTCCCGGGCGGTCCGGGACAAGATCGGCGAGATGAACGCCGAGTTGCCCGAAGGGAAGAAGCTCACCGGGTATGAGAAGATCAGGAACGCTTGGGTGGATGATCAGGGCAACGCGATCAGCGCTGACCTTGCCGCGAAATACAATATGAAGGAGACGGGGTACACGCAGTTTTATGACCGGACGGGCAAGAGCGGGTTTCTTTTGAACGGAATCGACCTTGGCGTGTTGTTAACGGACAAGGTGATCGGACTCCGTGGCTGGGGCGAACAGCCGGGGGCCCTCGCTTTGATCCTCGTGAACGACGAGAGGGTCCGCGGAGAGTTCGGTTGCGGCGAGGTGCTCGCGGTGACGGACCTGAATCGGGATGACCCGCCCGCGGCGCTCAAGAATATGAAATCCATCGAACATTCCGAGAACTGGTCGGTCAAGGTGAACGGAACGACCGCCGGTGGCCGGCTCGAGGATTTCGCGCTCAACGTTCTTGGGGTCAGGGAATCCACCACTTTCACGGACCTTGACGGAAGGACGTATACGATAGCGAACGGAGAGTTCCTGGACGGCGCTTTGGCGAAGGGGACGGGAGCGTTCAGTAACTTTGCCATGGCGTTCGCGGAGACGAAGTCGGGCCTTCGGGGATTGGTTCTTGAGATCGGCCAACACGCCGAAATGGTCGCGGGAACGCACGGGACGATGACGAGCGGGAACGCTTCGGAGTTCGGGCCCGTTCGCCCCGAAACAAGGACGGGTGCGTTTTACGCGAGCGGGATCGATGTTGTGGGATCTCCGGAAGGTTTTACTCCCGAACAGATCGAGGCCGCGAAGACCCTGGTGCGCGGCTCGGGTATGGCGATCTCCATGGAATGGCGGAGTGACGACGGGAAGATCACGAGCGGGGTTTTGTTGAACACTCGCGCGACGCAAGGGATCTTCGTCCTCGACGGCGCGTTCAGCGGTCAGGGCGTCAAGGATGCCTTTACGATCGTCAAGCACGCGGGGCTGGATGGCGCGGACGCGACGTTCGAGACATACAACGTCGATGGTATTCGCGCTGAGCTGCGGAGCTTCGGGAATGCCGCGGGACTGAAGCTCGGCGACGGCCAGGAATACGCGTCGACCGCGGGTTATGTCGCGACTTACGGAAAGTCGGTCTACGGCACTTCGGACGTTGAGACCGGCATCTTCAAGGCAGTATTCGAGGCCTATGGATTGGCGCTTCCTCCGGATTTCGGAAAGATCGGGACCGGAACGATCCTGCTCAAGGATGGCACGACGATCGCGGCGTCGATCTCGAAGGAAGGCGGTATCGCGGGCTATTCGCTGAACGGGGCGGACTTCCTTTCGCTTTCGACCCTGGCCGACGGCCGGAGCATGCTGGCGGCGGATGCGTATCTCAAGAAAGGTTCGGACGGAAAGTACTCCGTCGTCCGGAATGGCGGGGCACTTGGCACGGAAGAAGCGGCGGGCAAGACGAGCGTGACGGCGACGGCCGCGGGATTGACGGATTCCGCTTCTTTCGACAAACAGATTTCATTTACGCTTGACGGCAAGGGTTATCTCCTCGGTCTCAGCGATGGAAAGGTCACCGCGATCCTGACGGGGGAGAACCTGAGCCTCGCGATGCTGACCGCCGATCTCTCCGGGATCGCCTCGAACGTCGTGTTCCTGCAGACGGATGCCTTCAAAGCGCTCATGTCGGTCGACGGCCAGCAGGCCCTGGTCGTCAAAGACGCCTCCGGGAATGTTGTGGGCGGTTATAACAAGGCGAACGGGGAGAGCCTTCGCAAGAAGACAGGCGCTGAACTCGAGATCGAAAGGTCGATCATAAAAGGGGAAGGCACGGTCCGGCTCGAGAACGGTTCCCTCAGAGAGGTTGATGCGAGCGTCGCGCACGCGAATCTCGCGCTGGTCGCCGCGGCGGACAAGGACGGGAACGTCCTCAGGATCTTTTTCGAATACGGACAGGATTTCGCGGTTTTTAACGGCGTGGTCGGCGGTCCGGACGACCTTCCGGGGCTTCAGTATTACATGTCCATGGATGGGGCGCTGTTGTTGCGCCGCTCGGGCGAGAGCCTCTTCGCGTATCAGGTCAACGGGGACGGAAGTAAAGACCTGCTTGGCGGATTCGATGTCCGCAAAGGTTCGGACACGGCGCGTACTTATTCCTGGGAGGCTGTCTCGGCCGCCAACGCCCCGACGGGTTACGGCAGCGATTATGAACTGAAGAAAGCCGCGAAGGTCCTCGTCAGCAAGACCTCGGACGCGAAAGGGAATGACACCACGTTGCGTGTCTTTCTTGGCGCATCGAACCAGGTCCTCCACACCTCCATCGGGGGTCTCCTTGTTTCCGGTTTCGCCACCAGGGGCGGCGACGAATACTACCTGCAGCTCAGGAATGCCGCGGCGGGACTCTATCAGGTGACGAACCTTGGCAAGGGCACTTCGACGCAGGAGCGCCTTGATCGCGGCGCCGGTAATGTCGGATTCTCCCGCAATGAGCGGGGTGTTCTGACGGTCACGTTCACGGACAAAAACGGCGGGATACACAAGCTTGCGCAGGTCGGCGCGTCTTTGTCGTCCGGTGAAGGGACCACCCGCAGTCTGGATGTTTATGAAAACCTTTCGGGGTATCTCACCGCCGACGAGATGAATGTGATTCAATCCGAGTTTGGTTCTCCGGTCTTCCTCGGGTTGATGACGGGCGGGACGCATGTTCTTCTCGGTTTTTCGGCGTCCGGTAAATTCACGGGCTTTGACGGCGTGGTCGGGGGGGGCAGGGCGTTGTCGGGTGCCCTGGTCTCATCGGAAAAGGGCAGAGAGGTCTGGAAATTCACTGACTCGAAGACCGAGGTCGTCCAGACGCGTGTCTCGGAGGATATGACGACCGCCGACAAGTCGGGTGTTCGCGATGCTTCGCCGCTCAGGAAGGTGACGGAGAGCGTTTCGTCGATCGTGGAAGTCACGCTCGTGGAAGGCGGAAAGGTTACCGACAAGGCGCGTCAGTCCGCGATCAACGCGCTCGCGGGCTTCGGGGTCTTTGAGGGGACCCGGTTCTCGGATGGCGCGGGCAACGCGTGGTTCACGAAGAATACGGGCGGCGCGGCGCTTCTTTCCTCGCAGACCCTCCTGACGGAACACCTGGTCTTCACCGGTGTGGGCGAAAAGAACCAGGGCGCCGTGATCCTGATCTCCGGAAAAGTTGATGCCGGGGTCAAGGGCCAGACGATCGCGACGCAGAGCCGGGCCCAGGAGCTTTATCTGGAACGCGACGCGCAGGCGACGGACGTGACCTCGAAATTCGGTCTTGATGCGGGCGCGTTGGCCCGGTTCGGTGCTGACGCCGCGATCTTCCGCAGCGGGTTCAGCGTCACCCTTACGGGTATGGACGGCCAGGTCATATCCGATCTGAAAACGATCGCCGCGACATTCGGGGATGTTTTCGCGCAGAACGTGGCTCCGCTGATGGAGCAGTCCTACTATGTCGGCGCGAAGAACGCCGAGGGCAAGTACGAACGGGTCGCGGATGTCTTCGGCGGCGCGGCCCGTGAAGCGGGTCTCAACAGGACCTGGGGCTGTGTCGGCACCGGCAAGGGGAACGAAGGCGAGTTCCTGCTGTATGTTTCGAAAGAGGACGGCGCGAAATACGGCCTGCCGTCTTCCGGCATGGCTTACACGCTCATCAGTGACCAGATCCTGACGACGAAAGCGCCGCTGACGGAAAGCCAGCTGAAGAACTTCAACTCGCTGCTTTCCAGATTCGGTCTGATCTTTACCTCGGGAGAATCGACGGTCTATGGGATCCGGGGCATGAAACCGGATGTCCAGAAGAGTATCCTTTCGTTCTTCCAGAAGTCCGACACCGTGGTGCTTCGAGACAGCGAGACCGGGAACGCTGTTCAATACATGGGACGGGCGGATGACACGTTCTCCGTCGCCGGTGAGAAATATCATTTCCTCGGTCAGGGCGACCTTTTCGGCACGCTTTATACGGTCGTGAATTCCGGCGAGCCTGTCCCTCCTGGTGCGGCCCAGCCTCCGGTCACGCACACCTGTCACACGGTGAACTGGTCCGAGTCGAAGACCCTTCTTGGCACGTTGCCGGCGGATTCGAAGGCCGAGTTCGGCGTCGTGAACAATATCACGCTGACCGACGACAAGGCGGGTCTTGTCACGGACAGCAAGCTCAGGGAGATGTTCCTCTCGGGTCTCAAAGGCTTCAACCATGCCGTCACGACTTCGCTTTACGGTGCGAACGGCCTCATGAACTGGAAGATGTACGGCGACTACGGCGCGAACCCGGCCGCGTGGCTCTTCGTCGGCCAGAACGCGAACTCCGGGAAGTATCTCGGAAAGACCGCCGACATGACCGCGGCAGGGGAGGGTTCTTATATTGAAGTCAGCGAAGCGCTTACGGAGAAGAAACAGTGGGATGTCGCGGCCGGCTCGACGGGCGGCCACAAGGTCGATGTTCGGATCAAGGACGCGGCCGGCAAGCTTCTTTCTGGCGCGAG